>DATJHT010000013.1:0-33089 GCA_035493765.1 Terriglobales bacterium | reverse complement strand
GATTGTTCGCGTTTAGCTCTGCCTCTTTGCGAAGCCTTCGCGCTGTTGCATCCTGCGCATCTTTACCAAGCGACACACGCACCCGCTTTGTGCCTTCGCGCCATTCAAGGTAGTAGGCCCCTTCCGTGTGCCGTTCCTCTGCCCCATTAACCACACCATATCCGGTTTGACCCGGCCATTGGCAGAGAGCACCACCGGGCAGTTCCTCATCCCGGTTGGTGTGTTGATTCGCTTGGTGAGGTTGACTTTCATTGGGGGAGACCTTCCTGATTGTGCTATCAGTGTAGGTATCACCAGCTTCTAAGTGCTAGATTATCAAAGGTAATGGTGGAGGCGGCGGGAGTCGAACCCGCGTCCGAAAATGTTACTGGTCAAGAGACTACATGCTTATTCACGTTCATGCCCTTGGCATTACCCAAAGACGTTCGCGGCCGCCGCTCAGAACGGACAAGAAACGGATGCCGCTAGCCTGAGATCTTAGCCTCCCGGCCCAGACGTAGCCGGAAAGAGCAGCCCGCTGTGTGACGTCCGCGCGCAGCCCACGGGCGAAGCTGCGGAAGACGGCAACTTAATTAATTAAGCTGCGTATGCCATCTGTTGATTGGCAATTATCATTTTGCCCTCGATTACGGGTGAGTGCACCCCGGCATGCCTCTTGGCCGCAAGCATCTCCGTCGAAACCGTGACGCCCCCAATTGTGGGATGGACCATTCAAAGAACTACTTCCAATCTTAGTAGAACAAGAAGGGAAGTCAATGTACCTAAAGAATTAGATGCGACAGGGCAGGACGAAGAAACACGCGGTTCAGCGGTTCGCCAAAGTAGCGATATCGCCCAAGCCGAGCAGTTTGGTGTCGGCCGTGGCCAGGGTAAGACCGAGCACTTTGGCGGTGGCGGCCAGAAATCGGTCGGCGGGATCACGCTGGGGTAACGTGAGCTTGCCGGCAATAAGTGCGATTTCATGCGTCAGCGGAGCTTCGAGGAAGGGTGCTGTGGCGCTGCTGACCCAATCCGCCGTTTCCCGCTTTAAGCGAACTCGTCCCTTGCGCGCCAGAACCAGAATCTCCCACGTGCTAATAGCCGACAGCCAGAGCTCGTCCGAATTTCTCAATTGACGGCGTAAGTTGGGGGCTAGCTTCTCCGGCTGCTCAATCATCCACACCCAGATGTGGGTATCCAAAAGAATTTTCAATCGCGCAAAACCTCCCAATCTTCGGGGTCGTTTGCCGGAGACACAATGTCACCCAAAACCTCGATCGAACCCCTCATAAACCCGAACAGGTCTTTACCCTGATCGGGCGTTGCCGGGATCAGTTCCGCGACCGGTTTTCCTCGTCGTGTTATTCGGATGGGCTGCTTCGTTTTCTGCACCTTGTCCACAATCGCCAGGCATTTTGCCTTAAATTCAGAGATGGCTATTTCTTGCATAGTCAGCTCAGATTACCATAGTCAATTAAAGTGGTCAATTGCGGTTTAGCCGATGCTATCCCTCAAGAAATGGGTACCGGTTAAAAGGCCCAACCTTTTTACTCCTTCTTGTTCTGATCTCCTGCGCCGTGCATCGTGCCATCCAGCGGACAAAGCGTCGCAGCTTCGGAGTTGTCCACACGGTGGTGAACGGGTTTCAGGGTTTTGAGATACGCGAAAATGCCGGCTAGATCCTGATCCGTCATGTTGCGCAACACCGACCACGGCATGACCTTGTTCAGTTCGCGCGAGCCCACGGCACCAGTGCGCATCGCATTGATGAACATGGTCTGGTCGTAGTAGGGAATGCCTGAAGGATCCGGCGTCAGATTTGCACTGGCCACCGTGCCCCATGGCACTTTGAATAACTGCCCTCCGGAAAAACCCATGCCGGGGATTGACTGGTGATGATTGTCCACAGGAGTGTGGCAGTCAGCGCACCCGACCAGATTCACCAGAAATCTGCCGCGATTCACCGGATCTGAAAGATCAGGCGATGCCACGGGCGAGGTTATCGGCTGCGGAGCGTTTCGCATTATGTATTTCACGGGGAAAATGATTTCAGTCTTCGGCAATGCGTTTTTTACCGGCGGGAGTGAACGCAGATAAACGATGACGGATGCAAGATCTTCGTCCGGCATGTTGCGATAGTGCGCGTATGGCATGATGCCGAAGAGCGCGCGGCCGTCATGGCCGATGCCTTCGCGAATCGAGCGCGCCAGCATGTCGTCGGTCCATGAGCCGGCTCCAGTTTCTTTGTCGGAGGTAAGGTTAGGAGCGAAAACTTTGCCTGGTAAGTCGAGGTAGGGAAGCTGCTGGCCGGCGCCTGCCATTCCTGACAGGATTGGATCATCGCGCTTGCTCCAGTCGTGGGGCGAGTGGCAGTAGAGACAACCAATGCTGTTCGCCAGGTACTTGCCACGCTCCAACCGTTCGGGAGTGGATTGGAATGTGCGGGAAGTCAATTCCCGTGAGCGCGGGCCCAGAAATGCCCGCGGTCCGAGGACTTTCAGCGCCAGGACCCCAATCGCAACCAGCAGAACAATGAGCCCGACCAGAGCAATTTTCAACCACAACTTCACGCGTCCCTCCTCCAATCGAACCGCAAATTATGCGCATGGCGACCTGCGGGTGTCAATGGGGGAATCCACTGGGGTGCGTTGCTGGACCGCCTGAATGTTGCTTCCGAAGCTCGCAGCTCTCCACCAGGGATACTCAGGCCGCGCCTTTACTCGGTACGAAGAGCGTTCATTGGTTCTATGCCCGATGCTCGATGCGCGGGTACAAAGCCAGCCACAGCAGCGCAGGCGCCGAGCACGGCGACGGCGAGGAACAATACAGCGGGATCATAGCTTCGCACACCGTAAAGTTGCGCCGCCATTACTCGCGCGCCCAAAATTGCAGCAGGTATTCCAATAGCAAGTCCCAAGGCTGTCTGCAGAAAGGCGCTTCGCATAATGAGCGCCAGAATGTGCTGCCGGTTTGCGCCCATCGCCATGCGCACCCCGATTTCGCTGGTGCGGCGTGCCACCGAATATGCAGTGAGGCCATACAAGCCGACGGAAGCGAGAATCAAAGCCAGAAATCCAAATAGCGTGGTAAGGCGGGCGATCAAGTGCTCCTGGCTGAAGTTTCCCGCGACCTGATAGTCGAGCGAACGGAAATCAATCATGGTCAGATCGGGATTGATACTCGCCAGTGTGCGCCGCGCCATCGATTCCAGGTCTTGTGGGTTTCCCTGAAATCGCACGGTAACAGAGTTGACGAACAGGGAGCGGCGTTCGCCTGTGATCGCGTTCGGATCGGTTAGCGCGGCATTCTGCTGTGTAATTGGACGAAAGAAAAATGGCCGAACTGGACTGCGCGGATTGTTGTATTTAGCATCTGCAACTACTCCAACAATCTCATAGCTGTTGGCGTACTTCTGGCCGAACGTGCCGAAGTGTTGCCCGATCGGATCCTGGTTGGGAAAGAATTTTTTAACAAATGCCTGATTCACCACCGCCACCATGCGTGAGGTGGCGGTATCCTGATCGGTAATTCCTCGGCCTCGAACGATCTGTTGTCCGACAGTTTCAAAGAAGCGCGGACTGACGCGGTCCCACGATGAACCAGTATCCGCGGTCGGGCCCGGATCTGGCCGGCCCTCGATGAAAACCGAGTCACCCCAATTGTCCCCTTCGAGAGGGCTGTACAGGGCGAGGCCGGCGCTTTGCACGCCCGGCAAGGCCGAGAAGTCCCGTTCCAATTGATCATTTAATTGTCCGATTTTGTCGCTCGTATACCCAGCTCCGGCGGGATCAAGATGGAGAACATACCGGTTCGCAGTCGCGATGCCGAAATTCTGATGCTCCAGATTGCGCAGAGTCTGACTGAGCAGTCCGGCGGCGACCAGCAGAACCAGCGAGAGAGCTGCCTGACAAACGATAAGTGCCTTCTGCGGCAAAGATGCGGTGTCACGAGTGGAGCGGTTTGCCCCACGCAGCGCTTCCGCAGGATCGGAACGCGAGGTGATTAACGCCGGCACAATTCCGAACACCACCCCGGTTATTAGTGATAACGCAAAAGCAAAACCGAGAACCACCATAGAAGGGTGGGCATCAATTGCCAGATGCTTGGTGTTGGGAAATGCCAGAGCGAGAATTGTCCGCGTTCCGGCGAATGCAAAAGCAAGCCCCACCAAGCCACCGGCGCAGGCAAGGACCACGCTCTCCGTCAGCATCTGGCGAATCAGCCTGGCTCTGGCCGCTCCCAACGCCACGCGCACCGATATTTCCTGCCGCCGCGTAGTTGCGCGTGCCAGCATCAGGTTGGCCACGTTCGCGCATGCCACCAACAAGACCAGGCCAGAGATCAACATCAGGAGCCGTAAGCCGCTTCCCGTTTCCTGTTGCAGATTTTGCACTCCGCCCCCCGCCGCAGCCAACACAACGTGCTGCTTAGGGATTTGCGTCGAGGCTCCGTTTTCGGTGTAGGCCGGTCGTGAAGCCATGAACTGACGGAGTATCGCTGATAATTTGGATTGCAGAGCAACCGGACTAACTCCCGGCTTGATCCGCCCAATTGCATACAGCCAGTTCGCGTCCGCCAGATGAAGGATAGAGTTGTCGCGGTTAAATATTGGTTCCGCGGACAAGGGAATCCAGAACGCGGGTGGATCACTGTCAATGCGGTCTCCGAAAAACTTCGGGGGCGCAATACCTACGACCGTTAGAGGTTGACCTTGCATGTAGAAGGTTGAGCCCACGATGCTACGATCGCCGGCATACTCGGACTGCCAAATGTCATAACGCAAAACTGCCACTGGAGTGGCTCCGGGGAGATCATCTGCGGGCAACAAGGTGCGCCCGGCAAACGCGCTCACACCGAACGTGGTGAAGTAATTTCCTGAAACATACTCCGTGCGTTGGGGCTTGGCCACGCCTCCTGAGCGGCGCATGTTACTTAGGTCGTGGCCGGACTCGAAGGCCGCCAGTTGCTCAAATTCAGGCGTGTTATCTCGAAACTGGCGGTAGAGGTCGTAGGAAAAAATGTCGAAATCGCCATCGTCGTTCATGAACCCGCCGTTCACACAGCAGTCGTCCCGGTCGCCAATGCGGTACAGGGTTGCCGGATCGGCTACCGGAAGGGAAGAAAGAAGAACGGCGTGCACCAGTGTGAAGATAGCAGTATTGGCGCCAATGCCCAGGGCAACCGTCAAGACGACAGTAGCCGTAAATCCAGGGAACTTCTTCAGTTGACGGAGAGCAAATTTAAGATCTTGCATTATTCCACGACGATCCGCTTTAACCTGATTTCATTCAGGAAATATGAAAACAATACACCGGAGCCTCTACAAAGTCTTTGGACGATCCAGCAGCGTCCCGGTCAACAACAAAATATGTATGCAAGCACAGCCAATACCCCAAACCTGCCGGCATTGCAGAAGATGAACTTTGAATCCGATACGTTGCCGCTCTCAATCCGCTCCGTTATCATGAGTGCATGAGTTTCGCTGACACGGCGGTTTTGTTCGTGCTGGCCCTGCTGTTATTCGGGCCAAAGAAGCTGCCGGGCATTGCCCGCCAGGTCGGCAAGGCGCTGAATGAGTTCAAGCGGGCGTCGAATGAATTCAAGGCGCAAATTGAGGCTGAGATCAGCCAACTCGAGATAGAAGAGCGCCGCAAGAAAAGCGAAGAGCAGCAGAAAACAATCGAAAACGAGCAGAAGATTCTGCCGCCGACGGCACCGCCCGAGGGGTCGATTCACGCGATGCGAACTTCAGAGCAGATTGAGTCTTCGCCGGAGCCGATTTCCGACGGTCAGCCAGTAGAATCGTCAACGTCCAACCCTACTAATGCCTGACGCCGCCACCCAAGAAGCAGAAGTGCAACCCCCCGAGGAAGAAAGAATGGCCTCGATGAGCTTCCTCGAGCATCTTGAGGAGCTCAGGAAGAGGATCTTTCACGCGTTGGTCGCGGTTGCCTGTGGGATGGGAGTTTGCTGGTGGTATCACCAGGCGCTGTTCGGCTTCATGCAGAAGCCAATCCTGGACGTTCTAAAAGAGAACAACCTGCCGCAGAAGCTGGTTTATCTCACCCCCGCTGAACCCTTCAACCTTTACTTGAAGATTTCCGCTCTGGCGGGTTTGTTCGTTACGTCTCCTTATGTTCTGTATCAGGTCTGGCTTTTCATATCGCCTGGGCTTTACCGCAAAGAAAAAAAATACGTTGTTCCGTTCATGGCGTCGTCAATTGCCTTGTTCATCGCCGGCGGTTATTTCGGTTACAGGATTGTCTATCCGCAGGCGCTGGAGTTTCTGATCGGAAAGATGGGTACGCAATTTACCGCGATGATCACTATCCACGAGTACACCGATCTTTTTCTGATGGTGATTCTCGGTCTCGGCCTGGTTTTTGAGATGCCGATTCTGGTCTTTTTTCTCGCGCTGATGGGAGTCGTCAGTGCCGGCTGGATGTGGCGAAACATCCGCTACGCCATTCTCGGCATCTTCATTGTTGCCGGAGCCCTCGCGCCCACTCCTGATATTGGCAGCATGATCGTTTTTGCAATGCCTATGCTCCTGCTCTACTTTTTGAGTATTGGAATCGCATGGTTCGTGCATCCCACACAGAGAGCGGCGCGTGAAGCTAGAAGAGCAAAGACCTAATTTAAGGCGCGCGATCACGCTGCCGGTTTTCTTCCTGATATCGCTCGTTACCGCTTGTGCTCACTCGGCACCTTCGGAGTCCAGACCCGCAACTGCCGCCATGGCTGCGCAACCACCAGCTACTGCCACGCCGAATGACTCGGCCCCGCCGCCGGAATTCAATGCTAGCCGCGCTATGGAGTTCGTAAAGGAAATTGTTGCTTTCGGTCCGCGTCCCCTGGGCAGCAAGACCCACGAAAAGGTCGAGAGCTACATCGTTTCGCATTTAAAGGGCATTGACATCGCGCACGACGACTTCGAAATCAACTCCGCCGAAGGCCATTTTCCTGTCCACAACATCCTGGCGAAGTTTCCCGGCACACGCGACGGCATCATCGTGATTGCCAGCCACTACGACACCAACTGGCCGTTGCGGAACACCCCCTACGTGGGCGCAAATGATGGCGCATCTTCAAGCGCCCTGTTGCTCGAGATTGCGAATCAGTTACGAGGCAAAAGACTGAACGGCTACAGCGTCTGGCTGCTCTGGGACGATGGCGAAGAATCGATGAAGTTGCCCTGGGACGACGCCGAGGCGCTCTACGGGGTTCGGCACATCGCCCAAAAGTGGCAGGACGACGGCACGTTGAAAAAGGTCAAAGCGTTTCTGCTCGAGGACATGATCGGCGATTCCGATCTGAATGTTGAGAAGGTTACCGACGCTACGCCCTGGCTGGAAGATCTTATATATCAAGCAGCCACCAACGTCGGTTATCAATCGCACTTCTTCGGCCGCGAGATGTTCATCGGGGATGATCACCAGCCATTTCTGAATCGCGGCGTGCCCGCCGCCGATCTCATTGATCTCAACTACGGCTACAACAACGTCTTCTGGCACACTCCGCAAGACACGGTGGATAAAATCAGTCCCAAGAGCCTGGGGATCGTCGGGACGGTTACGCTTGAGACAGTACGTTTGCTGAACCAGCGGTAAACTTCCTTTTCTGGAAGTCACTCGGATACACACGGACAAAAAAGATCGCTAACTTATCCCTGTGAATGCGTGTTTACGAGTGGAGAAGAATTTACGGAAATTTGCTGCGGTCCGGAATTTCATTTCTAATCCACATTACTCATGAGCGAAACCCTGGCGTGGATCCTGTTCAACGTGTTTGTCGTAGGAATGCTGGCGCTGGATCTGGGAGTTGTTCATCGTCACGCGAAGACGCAAGGTTTGCGACAGGCTCTCATCTGGAGCGGGATCTGGATAAGCCTGGCGGCTGCTTTCGCCGGGATACTGTATGGAACGCAAGGACGTACTGCAGCACTGGAATTCTCAACCGGGTATGTGATCGAACTCTCACTCAGTGCTGATAACCTTTTCATCTTCTTATTGATTTTTCGTTACTTCCGTCTGCCCGATGAACAGCAATACCGGGTTCTGTTCTGGGGAATCATCGGCGCGATCATCATGCGGGCCTTTTTTATTTTTGCCGGCGTGGGACTGATTCGGCGCTTTCACTGGATCATCTATGGCTTCGGGTTGCTCCTCGTGTACAGCGGCATCCGCCTGTTATTTCAGCATGGCGGAGAAGTACACCCCGAGAAAAATCCATTATTGCGCCTGCTGCGCAAAATCATGCCGGTCACGCCCGACTACGTCGGCAGCAAGTTTTTCGTGCGCGGTGAGCAACTTTGCGCCACCCCGCTGCTGCTGGTGCTGATCGTGATCGAAACCACCGATGTGATCTTCGCCATAGATTCCATTCCGGCAGTGCTTTCGATTACGCTCAACACGTTCATCGTTTACACGTCGAACATATTCGCGATACTAGGTCTCCGGTCGCTGTTTTTCGCGCTGTCTTCCTTAATGGACATCTTCGAGTACCTGCATTATGGGATTGCGTGTGTCCTGACCTTTGTCGGAGCAAAGATGATGCTTTCGCATATTTACCCGATAAGAACTGAGATTTCGCTGGCAGTAATTGCCGGAATTTTACTGATCACAATCGGAGCATCCGCCGTCCATCGGGAAAAGACGGTCTAACGCGGTTTAGTTAACCAGTTTTTGACAAAGACGATGTAGCAAAGTTGTAAGCTGACGGCGAGGTAAACCACATGCGCACCCAAAACATTTCAAAAGCCTCCAGACTGCTTTGCATGCTCGCCTTCGTCGCAATTGCAACGGTAGGATGCGGCTCGATGAACAGTGCCTCCAATCGCGTGCTTCAGTCGATGACGTTGAATCCAGCAATCGCCGATGCCCAAAACTTTCCCCAGGGCCAGGTGCAATTCACGCCGACAGGTACGTTCAGCATGGCTCCGTCTCCAGCCGCGGTGCCGGTACCGTTCGCCTCACCGTACTCGGGTAGTTGGGCCAGTTCTGATCCCACCATCGCAACCATAAATCAGAACGGAGTTGCACAATGTGTGGCGGGGGCGTCGGGAACCGTCACGATACAAGCAATGGCGTCCAGCAATTCAGCCATGGGGCCAGCGATGTCAACGGGAGTGACAGGGACGGCTAAGCTTATGTGTCCGTAAAGCGGCTGGGATTATTCAAACCTTATTTTCTCGCCCGCTACGATCGAATGTTTCTTGAACTTCACATCGTTGTGATCGGAAAAATCGGTCCGGTAATGAGCGCCACGGCTTTCTTCGCGGGCCAACGCTGAACGCGCTACCAGTGATCCCGCGATCTGCAAATTGCGCGCTTCGTATTCGCGCCGGGAGCGCGGGTGGGCAAGCCTTGGGGCCATCTCTTGTATGCTCTGCACTGCCTGTTTCATGCCTTCTGCTGTGCGCACGATTCCGACCTGCTTCCACATAAATTCCTGCAATTGACCAATTGTGGTCTCAACCGGAACCGGGAGCGGCCCATTCGAATATGCGGCAGCGGGAGGGACGTCGCCCTCGCGTTTCGCAGGCAGTTTCAATTCATCGCGCATCTTTTTGCCCGCGCGCGCGCCGAAGACCAAGCCTTCCAGCAGGGAATTGCTGGCCAGCCGGTTCGCTCCGTGAACGCCGGTCCCGGCAGCTTCTCCCGCAGCATAAAGCCCAGGCAGGGTGCTGCGGCCGTCGAGATCTGTCCGCACGCCGCCCATGGCGTAGTGTGCGGCCGGGCGCACAGGGATCAGTTCGGTGGTGATGTCAATGTTGAACTGCATGCAAGTGGCATAAATGCGCGGAAAACGTTTGCGAATGTGCTCGGCGTCAAGATCGGTGAGATCAAGATATACGATGGGATCTTTGGCTCTGGTTCGTTCCAGCTCATGCATGATGGCGCGTGCAACCACATCGCGCGGCGCGAGCTCCCCCATGGGGTGATACTTCGGCATGAAGCGCGTCATTTCCATATTGCGCAGGTGCGCTCCCTCGCCGCGCAACGCTTCCGAAAGCAGAAATCGCGGCGCCTTCTTCAGATAAAGCGCCGTGGGATGAAACTGAATGAACTCCAGATCAGTGAGCTCGGCTCCGGCACGATAGGCCATGGCGACGCCATCACCCGTAGCGACAGGTGGGTTCGTCGTATTCAGGTAAAGCTGGCCCATGCCGCCGGTGGCCAGCAGCACGGCTGAACAGGGGACTGTCTTGTTTTGGCCATGGTCATCGATCAGGTGAACGGCGCGGACACGCCCGTCATCAAGGTGAAGATCGGTTGAAAACTCAAACTCCTGGACGGAGATTTCCGGCATGGTCTTGGCCTTCGCGTACAGCGCGCGGAGAATCTCGCGGCCGGTGGAATCGCCATGCGCGTGCAGAATACGATTGCGGCTGTGCGCGCCTTCGCGGCCAAAGGTGAGCTTGGTTCCTTCGCGATCAAACTGCGTTCCCCAGGCGATCAGCTCATCGATGCGCTCTGGGGCGTCCTCAACCAGAACCTTCGCGGCATCAACATTGCACAGGCCATCGCCGGCGACGAGTGTGTCCTGCAAATGCAGGCTGATTTCATCTTCGTCGCTGAGCGCGGCCGCAATTCCGCCTTGCGCGTATTGCGTGTTTGAGTCGCTGACTTCTTTCTTGGCGAGAACCAGCACGCGGCCTGCCGGAGCGAGTTCAATGGCGGCGCGAAGCCCTGCGACTCCGGCGCCGATGACCAGAAAGTCAGTTTCCAAGGAAGCGGCTGGCATTGCCGAAATGGTACCACCCGCAATTGCTTCATTCCAGCCAGCCAACTCCATCAAGCAGACTAAAACGGCCCCCGCGTGGGGGCCGGTGGGAATGTAGCAATTGCTCTCATCCAGATTAAATGGCTTTGCGCTCCTGGCCAGCGCTCTCCGATGACCGGTCAGATGCCGGCCCGACCGAGCAAGTAGTGCACGAACTGGTGACATCGCGACGACGTTGACGCAGACGATCTTCGAAATTCAACCAGCGGGCGCCGATTCCAGACGCACTGTTGGAGATGGTCACGTCATCTGATCCTGCAGGCACGATGCGCGAACTCAACGCAGCGTTCTCGCTCTGGCTGATCTGGCTGCCAATCGAACCCGGCTGAGCGGGCATCTCCGCTGCAGTTGGCGTGATGTCATGGTCGGAACCCTTACGGTGCTGGACCGGGCCATCGTGCCATGCGGCTTTGTAACGCTCCTCGTAATCCTCCCACTTGTCCTGCGACTCGACGTCGGACTCGTTGTATGGAGGGAAGCGCTCGATCTGTTCCTTCGTGGCCGAGACTTCGTAATCATTCTCGTGCCTGGCGGAAGCTCGCAGCCGGTCAGGGGGCACGACGAATTTCCTGCTGGAAAGCCAGCCGCCGGTGTCGATCACAACATAACGAATGCTGCCACTCGCGTGATCAAAAATTACGTCATCGATCTTGCCGATCTTTTCGTCATCGATGCCATAAACCTTTGACCCGCGAATGTCCCCGGATATGTCTTCGGGATTTGAAAATCGATAGTCTTTCAATCTTCCGTAGTGTGCCATTTGTTCCTCCTCGGGTGAACTCGCTTTGTGAGTAGCCACATGAAGCCAGCTCTAAGATGCACGCGGCGGCACTGCCGTGGGCATGCACTTTCCACAGTTATGGATTGAATACGTCCCGGAGATTACAGAAAACATTCGTCTATAATCGAGATGCTGGCGTTCCCTAAAAATCAATGCATTTGCATCCCTTCCCTGCATTCGCCATCGGTGGCGACATTATCGACCTTGTTCGTGAAACTGGCCCCGTAGCACAGGCAGTGCTACTGCTGCTGTTCGCCTTCAGCCTGGTTTCGTGGGCCATCATTCTTTCCCGCTGGAGCCTGTTACGCCGTGCCCGCGTCCAGAGTGGCCGGTTCCTGCGCGCATTCCGCCGCGCGCAGCGTCTTCAGGACATCAACTCTGTTTCAGAGCAGTTCCGGCCCAGCCCGCTGGTAGGCGTATTCAGCTCTGGTTTTAAGGAATTCGAACGGCAGGTGGGAGCGTCCGGAAGCCTTCGTAACCCGCTAGCGGTGCAGCGGGCAATGCAGATTGCTTCGTCGGAAGAGATGACGCGCTTTGAGCGTAACATGCCCTGGCTGGCGATCACAGGCGCAGTCACGCCGTTTGTCGGACTGTTCGGAACGGTATGGGGCATCATCGACGCATTTCATGGCCTCGGCACCAGCGGCGCCGCGACTCTGCGCGCGGTAGCCCCGGGAATTTCTGAAGCATTAATCACGACAGCCGCCGGGCTGGCAGCCGCAATCCCAGCCGTCATCGCCTACAACCTGATCGGCGGATCAATTCGTGACTTTGCCGCTCGGTGCGATGATTTTTCGCTTGAGATGCTGAATTCGGTTGAGCGCCAACCGGGCGCGCGCACCTGAGGAGATGCTGCAATAATGGCGTTCACTGCTTCGAACGGCCGTACTCAAATCGCTCTCGCCGATATCAACATCACTCCGCTGGTGGACGTGGTACTTGTGCTGTTGATCATCTTTATGGTGACTGCGCCAGTTCTGCAATCGGGCATTGAAGTCGCGGTTCCGAAGACGAGAACGGTCAAGGAAATCACCGAAGAGCGAATGGTGATCAGCATTGACAAACAGCAGCGCGTTTTCCTCGGTAACGATCCCATCAACATCAATGAGATTGGTGCGACATTGCGCAAAAAGGTCCGCGATCCTGCGCACCAATCCATTTTTCTGCGCGCCGACGAAGATGTCCCGTTCGGAGCATTTGCAACGGTGATGGACGCGGTAAAGCAGTCGGGCATCACCAACGTGAGCATTGTTACGCAGCCGCTTGAAACCCATGGACAGCGGTGAAATATTCTTCGAACACGATCGCTGGGGTAAGAACCTGGCGTGGTCGGCGGCATTGCACGCCGGTTTTACGTTGTTCGTCGTTATATATGCATGGATCGCAGGCAGCGGACATGGGACGAATTGGGGGGCGGGCGGTGGCGGGAGTGCGATGGGAGTGACACTGGTGGCCAATATCCCTCTGCCGGCGAACCCAGCGGAAACCAAGAGCGTGCTGGCGACGGAATCGAAGGGATTGTCGCAGTCCAAGCCGCAGGAAAAAACTGAGGAGCCTGACGCGGTTCCGATTCCGGAGAAGAATGTAAAGGTAAAGCCCAAGCCGCCGCAACCAACGGCGACGCAGCGCAAGCCGCAGCCGCAACCCGTTGAACAAGCCCAAAACCAGATTCCTTACGGAGAGGGCGGGCAGGTCAGCAACCACTATTCGATGTTCAGTGCGGCAGGCGCAACTGGCGGTATTGCCGTCAGCGGCGGTGGAGGGGATTTCGGTTCGCGATATGCGTGGTACGTGCAGGCGATGACCCGGAAGGTCTCGGAGAATTGGCTGAAATACGAAGTCGATCCCAGGATTCAAAGCGCCAATCGCGTTTACATCACTTTCGATATTGACCGCACCGGGCGACCGTCGCACATCCAGGTTGAACAGTCGAGCAATGTGCCCTCATTAGATACGTCAGCAGTCCGGGCTTTGCAGAGGATCGATACCTTCGGTCCGCTGCCCTCGGATTATGCGGGGAATCACGTTTCAGTGGAATATTGGTTTGACTACAAGCGTTAGGTTTCTAAGCGGAAAGCCAGCTTAACAGGAGACTTTCTTTGAACCGAGTATTAGAGGGAAACAAACTACGAATTGCGCTGATGATTTCGACGGTCCTGATGATGGCTCTTCCGTCGGCGGCCCAGGATTGGATCAAGACCGGCACGGGTCTGGGCGTGGAAAGAATCCGCATTGCGGTCCCGGACTTCAAGGCCTCCAGCCAGGATCCTCGCAACTCGGACCTGCTGCGCATGTTCAATGAAACGCTCTGGAACGATCTGAACAACGCCGGCATCTTCGAGTTGGTTTCCAAGAGCTTCTATCCTCTGGGGCAAGTGGGGGCGCCTGCCGACGTCAAATTCGAAAGCTGGAGCGCGCCTCCGCCAAACAGCGCCATGCTGGTATTCGGCAATCTGGCCGCCAGCGGAAACAACGTTACCGTTCAGGGTTGGCTGGACGACGTCAAGAACACCGCCAACCCGCAGGTGCTCGCCAAGCAATATACGGATGTCGCTAACAACCAGCAGGTGCGCCTGATCGCGCATAAGTTTGCGGACGAGATCATCTTTCGCTTAGGCGGCGGAATCAACGGCATTGCTGAAACACAGATTTACTTTGTTCACGGAGCAACCGGGCACAAGGAAATATGGGGCATGGATTACGACGGAGCCAATCAGCATCCGATAACGACGCTGGGCACGATCTCATTGTCTCCTCATATCTCTCCGGATGGCTCACGGCTGGCGTTCAGTTCGTTCAACGGATCGAGCTGGGAGATTCGGATGTTTTCGTTTGATCTGAACCGGCTGGTTTCATTCCCGCGCTTCGGAGGCACAAATACCTCTCCGTCGTGGTCGCCAGACGGCACCAAGCTGGCATTCTCCTCGTCGCGGTCTGGAGACAGCGAGATCTATATCGTGGATCAATCGGGCGGGAATCTCCATAGACTTACTAATTCCAGAGGCCCCGACGTTTCGCCAAGTTGGAATCGCAAATTGGGATCAGAGCTTGCCTGGGTGAGTGGCCGCACCGGCCTACCGCGGATCTATACGATGGGAACGGACGGCACCAACGTGCAGGAGATGATCGAGCAGGGATACGGGGTCTCTCCGGCTTGGTCCCCGAATGGCCAATTCCTGGTGTTCTCGTGGATGCGGCATTACGGCGCGGGCGCACCGGGATCCGAGGATATCTACATTATGGATGTCGCCAGCAAGCAGTGGGTGCAGCTTACGCATGACGGCGGCCGCAACGATTTTCCATCGTGGTCGCCGGACGGGCGGCACATTGTATTTCAGTCCAATCGCTCGGGTTCGCTGCAAATCTGGACCATGCTGGCCGATGGCAGCAATCAGAAGCCGCTCACCACATCAGGTAACAACTCTGAGCCTGATTGGAGCTGGAAATAAACTTGATACTTGAGTTGAAGCAGTGTTCTTGATAATTGTGTGAAAGACAACAATCGAGAAAGTTTGCTGGTTTTCGAGCTCCTAGCTTTCGGCGAATGGAAGTCTCGCTTGCTAAAAGCTAACAGCTAGAAGCTAGCAGCTGATTCAATAAGGGAGAGAAAATGAAGCAATTGACGTTGAGATCGTCCGCTCTGGTATTCGCGCTGGGCGGGATTCTATTCCTGGGCGCATGCCACAAGAAGCAACCGCCACCGCCACCGCCGCCACCACCTGCGCCAGCAGCTCCAACTGCCTCGTTGAGTGCCAGTCCCGAGACGATTGATAAGGGGCAGTCCACGACGCTTACCTGGCAAACCAGCAACGCGACCGATGTAGGCATTGACGGAATCGGCGCAGTGCAGCCCAGCGGCACGCAACAGGTCACGCCGGCAGAGTCCACGACGTATACGCTCACCGCCAAAGGAGCAGGCGGAACACAGAGCGCCACCGCACGCGTAACGGTAAATGCTCCACCGCCGCCACCACCACCGGCTCCGACGTCTTCGATGACCGAAGAACAGATGTTCGCCCAAAACGTGAAGGACATCTACTTCGATTACGACAAATCGGATGTTCGCGGCGACCAGCAGGCAAGCATCCAGGCAGACGCGGCGTTTTTACAGCAGCATCCCAACATGAGCTTCACCATTGAAGGACACTGCGACGAGCGCGGCTCGACCGAATACAACCTGGCGCTCGGCGACAGCCGTGCCAGCTCGGTCAAAAACGCACTGGTCTCAGCCGGAGTGTCCGCCGACCGCATCAAAACCACGAGCCTCGGAAAAGAGCGTCCGTTCTGCACCGAGTCGAATGAAGCCTGCTGGCAGCAAAATCGCCGTGGGCATTTTGTGTACTCGAAATAACCGGGGGCTCTGGACCTTAGCTTTGGGCCTTCAAAAGCTTTTTCGGGGCGGCCAAGCGCCGCCCCGTTTTTATGGAGCAAAGCCGGCACAATTCACAAGTGTGAATAAGTCGGCGGAATTAACCCTTTCCCTTTCGCTTAGAATTGCACCCAAGTAAAATCAAATCAGCAGCCGTAAACCAGAGCCCAGAGCCTGAGGCGATGAGCCCAATCTAAAATGTCTCAATTCGTCCACCTGCATCTTCATACCGACTATTCCATGCTCGACGGCGCCTGCGATGTCGAAAAGCTATGTCATCGTGCTAAGGAGCTTGGCATGCCTGCGGTTGCCATGACCGACCACGGCAATATTTTCGGTGCGGTGCACTTTGTTAATGCCGCCAAAGCTGCGGGGATCAAGCCGATCATCGGCTGCGAGCTCTACGTGTGCAAAAAAGACGACCATCGCATCGCTCGGACTCCTCCCGAGGGCGACACCTACAACCATTTGTTGGTGCTGGCCGAGAACGAAGAAGGTTACCGCAATCTGGTGAAGATCACGTCGGAATCGTCACTACATGGCTTCTACTACAAGCCCCGGGTGAGTAAGAATTTTTTGGCCGAGCATTCCAAGGGTTTGATCGCTCTTTCCGGCTGCCTCAAGGGCGAAGTGGCCGAGTTCCTGATGGAAGACAAGTACGACGCGGCGCGATTTGCGGCTGCGACTTACGCCGACATTTTCGGCAGGCAGAATTTCTTCCTCGAAATTCAGGACCAGGGCCTGGAGATGGAGCACCGAATTCATCCCGGCCTGTTCCGGCTTGAGAAAGATCTCGGTATTCCACTGGTCGCGACCAACGACAGCCACTATCTCTGCGAGGACGACGCGCATGCACAAGACGTGATGGTGTGCATTCAAACCGGCAAGAGCATTCAAGATCCTAACCGGATGAAGTTTCAGGGCACCGGCTTTTACGTCAAGAGCCACGATGAGATGTATCAAGTGTTCAAGGATTCCCCGGAGGTGCTCGCGCGGACGCTGGCGATCGCGGAACGCTGCCACTTGAAGCTGGAAAAGGTCAGCAATCCGTTCCCGCATTTCGATGTGCCGGATGGCTACACCCTCGACAGCTATTTTGAGCACGTAACGCGCGACGGTTTTGCCAGAAGGATGGAAGCCATCCGTACGCAATCTGAGGCGGGCAAGCTTAAGCACAACCTCGGTGAATATGAGCAGCGGTTGGCGCGGGAAATAGCGATCATCCAGCAAATGAAATTTCCCGGGTACTTTTTGATCGTTTGGGATTTCGTGCGTTACGCCCGCGAGAACAACATTCCGGTGGGCCCCGGCCGCGGTTCGGCGGCTGGTTCGCTGGTTTCTTATTCGCTTGGCATCACCGATCTCGATCCTCTGCAATACGAGCTGTTTTTTGAGCGCTTTCTGAATCCGGAGCGCGTCTCCATGCCTGATATCGACATGGATTTCTGCATGAACCGGCGCGGCGAAGTGATCAACTACGTCACTCGCAAATATGGACGGGAGAACGTCGCGCAGATCATCACTTTCGGAACCATGGCCGCAAAAGCCGCGATCAAAGATGTAGGCCGGGCTATGGACGTACCGTACAGCGATGTGGATCGCATCGCAAAAATGGTGCCGACGACGCTGAATATCAAACTCGAAAATGCGATCAAGGAATCCCCGGCACTGCAGCAGGCTTATGAGAGCGATACTCAGGTTCGCCAACTAATCGACACCGCGATGAAGCTCGAAGGCCTGGTAAGAAATGCCGGGGTACATGCCGCGGGTGTCGTGATCTCCCCACAGCCGCTGCAGGAATTGGTGCCGCTCTATCGCACCAAGAACGACGAAATCGTCACCGCCTTCGACATGGTCGCAATCGAGAAGATGGGCCTGCTCAAGATGGACTTTCTCGGTTTGACCACACTGACCATTCTTGATGACACGTTGAAGCTGATTCTGGCCAGTGCCGCCGGGGATGGCTCCCAAGCTGCGCTCACCGATCTGAATGCGATTCCTCAGGACCAGACCACATACGAGAAGGTCTTCCATAGCGGATTGACTTCGGGCGTCTTCCAGTTTGAATCTCACGGCATGCGTGACGTATTGCGCAGATACAAGCCGAACACCATCGAAGATTTGACGGCGCTCAATGCGCTTTACCGACCGGGTCCCATTCAAGGCGGCATGATCGATGACTTTATCGATCGCAAGCACGGCCGCAAGCGGATCGAATATGAACTTCCGGAACTGAAGGAAATCCTGGAAGAAACACTTGGCGTCATTGTTTATCAAGAACAAGTAATGCAAATTGCGAATCGCCTGGCAGGCTATTCGCTGGGCGAAGCCGATTTGCTGCGGCGGGCCATGGGCAAGAAGAAGCCTGAGGAGATGGCGCAGCAGCGCAAACGGTTCATTGACGGCGCGGTCGACCGTCATTACCCGGCCAAGAAGATCGAAAAGATTTTCGATCTGATGGCGCAGTTCGCCGGGTACGGATTCAATAAGTCGCACTCGGCTGCTTACGCAGTGCTGGCCTATCAGACCGCGTATTTGAAGACGCACCATCCCATCGAGTTTATGGCTGCGCTGCTGACATCGGTGACCGGCAACACTGATGATGTGGTTAAGTACATCAACGAATGCCGCGAGATGGGAATCGCGGTCGAACCTCCGGATATTAATGTAAGCGATGCGAATTTCACGCCCCACGGTCAGGCAATCCGTTTCGGTCTGGCGGCGGTAAAGAATGTGGGGCATAACGCGATCGAGTCGATCGTCGCGGCCAGAAAAGAGCTGGGCAGGTTCAAGTCAATCTATGAATTCTGCGAAAAGGTGGACCTGCGGCTTCTGAACAAGCGCGTACTCGAATCCTTGATCAAGAGTGGCGCAATGGATTCGTTTGGTCGCCGGGCACAGCTTATGGCCGTGCTCGACAAGGCCATGGACCACGCGCAGAAAGCGCAACGGGATGCCGAGTCTGGGCAGCATGGACTGTTCGGCGTCTTTCAGCAAGAAGAGGCCAGCGCCGACGCGGACAAGCTTCCGGATACACCTGACTGGGACGAGCACACGCGCTTGCAAGCGGAAAAAGAAATTCTGGGCTTCTTTATCACCGGGCATCCGCTGGATAAATATCGCGAGAAGCTCGAGGATCTGGGCGCGCTCTCGACTTCCGATCTGGCGGCAATGAAAGCTTCAACCGGAAAAGATGAGACGCTCTGCACGGCCGGAATCATCACGAATCTTCGAGTGCTCAAATCAAAACGGGGCGACTTCTACGCCCAGGCAGCGTTGGAAGACCTGACCGGCTCGATCGAGATGCTGGTCTTCCCTGATGCTTACAAAAAGTTGCAGGACAAAGTGAAGATGGAAGTGCCGGTGCTGGTGCGAGGCGGAGTGCGCATCGAAGAAGGGGCGAACCCAAAACTCACTGTCAGCGATATCAGTTCACTCGAAGAGGCAAAAGTGCCGCTGCCGAGATCGCTTCGTATCCGCATTCCTCTGGAGAAGGCTTCGGAAGCAACCGTGGATGAACTGCATCTCCTTTTCTCTCAACGAAAAGGGGAGGCCAAGGTACTGTTTGACGTGGAACGCACCGGGGATTTCATGGTGGTTATGGAGGCGGAAGGCTATAATGTGCTGCCGGACCGGAGCTTCGTAAATCGCGTCCAGGAACTATGCGGTCGCGACGCAATCAGAGTGATTAATTAAGACGCTCCTATGAGGTTGCCATCGCTACGGCAAAAATACACCCAATGAAGACGGCGGACATCGGCGCGGTGCTTACCGGCGCTCAGCTTCTGGTTTCTATGGTTGAGACCCGGCGTGCCCGCCGTAATGGTGACGGGTTGGACGGTACTGCACCCCAGGAATTGGCTCGCATCGAGGAGCATATGGAGCGACTCGAATCGCTCGATGGCCAAAGTGACGAGACCCGGCGGGAGATCGAACAGTTGCGGGAACGCGTGGATGCCTTGAAACGCGAAATGGCGCATCGCGAAGCCTGGATCAAGACCGAACTTGCCCGCCACCCCCAACGGCCATACTTTCTCGATTACATTGAAAAAGTATTCACTGAATTCAGCGAGATCCATGGCGACCGGCGCTTTGCTGACGATCCCGCCATGATATGCGGGATGGCAAAGTTTAACGGCGAAGATGTTCTGGTCGTGGGCACGCAGAAGGGCCGCGATACGAAACAGAAGGTTTATCGAAACTTCGGACTGCCGAATCCGGAGGGCTATCGCAAGGCGTTGCGCGCGATGCATATTGCAGAAAAATTTTCCCGCCCCATTTTTACCTTTGTCGATGTGACCGGCGCAAATCCAGGATTGGGCGCTGAAGAGCGCGGACAAGCCGAAGCGATTGCGCTGAATCTTCGCGAGATGGCGCGTTTACAGGTTCCTATTGTGACCATTATTACCGGGGAAGGCGGCAGCGGAGGGGCGCTGGCGATAGCCGTCTCAGACCGGGTGTTAATGATGGAGAACGCCGTCTATTCAGTTATCTCGCCGGAAGGATGTGCTTCGATTATGTGGCGCGATTCTTCCAAGAAAGAGCTCGCAGCGGAGGCGTTACGAATTACTGCGACCGATCTCCAGGAACTTGGCTGCATTGACGCAATCGTGGCTGAACCCGAGGGCGGAGCTCACGCGGACCACGACGGCGCGGCGCGGTTGGTGTCAGAAGCACTTCACAAGAATCTTTCAGAACTGAAAGCCCTTCCTGTCAAACAGCTGGTCGCAGGCCGTTATGACAAATTTCGCAAAATGGCGAAATTCTTCACTGAGCAATAAGCAGACAATTCGATCGCTCGAAGACTTTGTCCCAGAAAATCAGGCCCCGGCTGCCCTGGTGCGAACTGAACGCGACTGAGTACGAAAACGCGCCGGCGGAACTCCAAATTCACGCTTGAAAGCTCGATTGAAAGCAGCTTCTGACTCATAGCCCACCTCTCCTGCGATTTGCGCCACCGAATAGCTGCTTGAGCCGAGCATCTGTGCCCCGAGTTGAAGCCGCCAGCGTGTCAGATACGCAATGGGAGTTTCATTGAGGTAATGCCGGAAGCGTTCTGCCAGCACTGAACGCGAGGTCCCGACCTCTTTGGCGAGATCGGCCAATGTCCATGGACGCGCCGGATCATGATGCATCAGCGCAAGAGTCTTCCCGACCTCAGAATCACGCGCACCAGCTAACCAGCCGGTTTGCTCGGTGGGCAAGCGCGCGATATAGGCGCGAAGCGTTTCGATGAAAACGACCTCCGAAAGCTTGGCCAGGACTGCTTCTCCCCCAGCATTCAGCCTTTCAGCCTGCTCCACAGAAAAACGGATTGAATTCTCCAGCCATCTGCCGGCCGCGTCATTGCGAATAGTTACCTTGAAAAGCGGCGGAAGGCCGCTTAGAAATACTTTGCTCAATTCCGGGTCGCACGCCATGTAACCACAAACAAACCTGGTCACTTCACCGCCGCCCCCCATCTTCCACAGTTTCAGGCCCTGCTGAATCACCTCAGCCAATTCCTCCGCATCATTTACTGCCGTAGTCAGGCCGCCATTGCCCATAACGTGAGGATCGCCGTGCGGGACCATCACGAGGTCCCCGGCAGTCAAAGTTTCTCGCTCTCCAGTTTCGAGGCGAATAAAAGCGCGCCCCTCAGTCAGCAGATGAAACACAATGACGTGCTCGGCGCCGGGTGAAAACTGTTTCGCCAGCGCCCGTGCCGACGAAGCGTTGACGCACCATGGCGACGAGAACTCGCCGTTGTAGAACAAGGCTCCATGCAGCTTGACCACCTTTAAGACTTCAGAAAGAACGTCCATTGACAACCCCTTCAGCGTACGCTGCGCAAATCTTACAGGACTTCCAATCAACCGATGTGGTTGTGAAGCAAATCGAAGCAAGAAAGCCGGACTTCCAGGCAAGCGCCCATCCAGCCATTCCTCCATATTGGAGCAGTGGGCAAAACAGGCGGTTGTCAACAGACGGTCAAAGCATTTTGACACCACGGCGTAAAACGAGCCGCATAGTGCGACCGGTTTACTTGTGCCCAACTAAAAAACTACGGAGGAAATGATGCGAAACATTGCGAAACTTTTAGGCGTTGTGTCCCTGATGCTGGCAGCTATCTCGGCGAACGCGCAACATACAACCCAAGTGACGGTGCCGTTCGAATTTGCGGCAGCCGGACGGATTCTACCCCCAGGCGATTACCGGGTAACGTTCAATGAGACCAGCCCGGTTGTGACGCTGCGAGGGCCGGATTCGAGTTCCATAGTGCTGTTGACCGCACCTGGTGATCGGTTCAACGACGAGCGAAACGCGCTCCGTTTCCAGCGCAACGGAAGCGAATGGTCTCTTCAACAGGTCATCTTTGCTGGATCGGTGCGACGGCTTCCAGTGCGCAAGTCGAAGAACAAGGAAATGGCGAACGAGGCATTTTCTAATCCAGCCGTAATCGAGATTCCGCTTGTGGCTTTCGAGCGGCGCGCATCTTTAAACGAGGGGATGAACTAACTTGAAGACAATTGTCTCGAGACTCAGTCTGTTCGTTTGCTTCGTGATGCCCGCGGCCACCCTGTACGCCGGTGCGCAGGAGAAGCCGTCGAGCGTCGCGCAGATCGTCGCTCTCGACGAATGCGATCCGATTACTTTCAATGCGGCGTTGGGCCCGGATTTCTGCCGCAATGTTGCGCTTGGTGCGCTGGGCTTCAGCACCACACTGCAAGACTTGTTCTCCAAAGCAGCCGCCGGAAAGCCGGATCCGGGCTGGGACTTTGAACCGGACGAACTCCGGGTCAAAGAGGGAACAGTTTTGGCGGTGACCGATCAGGGCGGGGAACCTCACACTTTCACCGAAGTTAAGCACTTCGGCGGCGGGTTCATTGAGGCACTCAATGATGGAGAGCCGGTTGTCCCGGAGTGTTCCGGAGGCTTCTCCAGGGTAGAGGTGGCAAAGACTCGAATCATCCAGGGCAGCACTGCGGAGATTTCGAGCCTTTCCAAAGGCGAGCATTTGTACCAGTGCTGTATTCATCCATGGATGCGGGTAAAGGTTGAAGTGAAATAACCGGCGTGCGAGCGAGGGGCGGGCACTAGTGGCGTGATCGGACGCGACAGCTCTTCGCTCGAAAGCAGGGATTTGTTAAGAGGCGACGAGGAGAAAGAAATGAAAAAGTACATCATTGAGCGAGATATCCCAAAGGTCGGCACGCTTGAGGGAGAACAACTCCGACAAGCCGCGGCCAAGTCGAATCAGGTGCTTGGGCAATTAGGCACGGGCATCCAGTGGTCAGAATCATTCATTGCAGCCGACAAGATGTTTTGCGTCTATCTGGCAAATGACGAGGCAGTCATTCGTAAGCACGCGGAACTGAGCGGCTTTCCCGCAACCAAAATCACGGAGATCGGCAAGATAATTGATCCTACGACGGGCGCGTAACGGGCTTGAGTTACGCATCGAGTTCACTAGAAAGGCAGGCGCCGATATGTGTTTGATCGAGTTGGAGCTGGTTGAAGAGCTTTTTACCTCGGCGGAAAAGAAGGAGATCATCAACCAGCTAAAGAATGCCATGGTGATGATCAGGAATGAAGGACTTCGGTCGCCGACAAACTGTATCCCCAAGGAACAGCTGGTAGTGAGAACCAGGTCTACCTAGTTTGGTCACTGACGTAGAAGCTCTCTTCCTCAACTTGAGTCCGCAATCTATTAAGATTGCAGAATCATGACTCAGGTTGAGTGCTGAAGGATGCTTACTGCGCGACTCACAATTGGTGTCCTCGCCCTGCAAGGCGATTTTGATGCGCATCGCCGTCGCCTCGAGGAGCTCGGAGCGAAAGTCGTCCTGGTAAAAAAGCCCGAGCAGCTCGATGAAGTGGAGGGTCTGATTATTCCGGGAGGCGAATCCAGCACGTTTCTCAAGCTTCTCGGCGACGCTGGCTTTGAGAAGTTGAAGGACTTTGTGCGCCTCAAGCCGACGTTCGGCACCTGCGCCGGAGCGATTCTGCTGGCGAAGGAGGTCGAGAATCCAGCCCAGTCAGGGCTCGGGGCCATCGATATGGGCATTCGTCGTAATGCCTACGGGCGTCAGATAGACAGCTCGATTCGCGAAGGATTATTTCGCGGCTCACCCATTGAAATGGTGTTCATACGCGCTCCAAAAATTTCCCGTTTGGGCGACGGAATAGAAATTGTGGCGACGGAAGGAAGCGATCCGGTTGTTGTCCGCCAAGGTAAGACGATGGCAGCAACTTTTCACCCGGAACTAAGCGACGATACCCGCATCCATCAAGCTTTTCTTGATCTGGTGCAAAACAGCAAGAAGGACTGAGGAGGCTTGCGTCCTTTGTTAGCGTCACGCCTAAGGCTTTTGATCCGCATTCCCGCTTGTTGGCGCTCGGCAAAGCGCAAAGGCCCCTACTTCGAAACCACAAACATCAGTTGAAGTCCTTTTTCCAGCTTCAATTTTCGGTCGGGACCGACCTGGAGCGCAGAGCCGATTTTGGGCTCACTGCTAATCAGGAGCTTCACTCCCGATAATCCAATCACCCCCCCGTTTCCTGTCATTACAGGATGCTGGGAGCTATCGAAAATCGAAACCGCGGAATCCTGTGCAGCCGCCTGTGGGCTGCGCAACAAGCCCCCGCTCCCGAGAGCCTCCGCACTAGGAGACATCCGCTCTCCCATCGCCGGTGACGATCCCTGCGGCATCATCACCGCTCGCAACGAGAGACTAAGAGCCGTCGCAGAATGTTTGACCGCGATCCGATCGAAAACCAGTATTACCAGATTCGGCTCCGCCCTGGTCACATGACCCACGACCGTAGCTCCAACTGGAAACTTCATCCCGCCGAAGTCAAGCGGGGACACTGTTCGTGCGGAGACTTCGTCTCCAGCTTTGACATGACTCGCATCAATGGGCTTCAGCAATTCGGCCTGCAAGGTAACAGTGGGATCGGCCGCGGCGGGCATCTGCGCGTGTAAAGAAAGCATGAGACAAGCGGTTACAGCAAGGAAAAGGCAACTCCGGGCGCCTACACTTCTAAGTTGCATGATGCACCTCCGCACCTCAATCCGGAATTCTCGTCTCGCCCCTCGTGGCTGTCAAGAATCTTTCTGGAAGTCGTTCGGAAATGCATCAAGGTCGAATCGATGGTTATGTGCCTTGGCGGAAATACGACCAGGGGAGTTGTTCTCATAGTCGTTCGATCCATCGCACCTTCACACTTGAGAAATGTGGGATGAGACTCGGAGTAATATGTGGGTGTCCGGCAGCGCGACGATGGTGAAATCGGCTGCCGCTTGAGCAGTTCCAGAAGCGGCCGCAGCAAATACACCGTGTCGGTAATTACGAATGAAGACGAAGAGTCCAGATTGTCGCGTAGATGTGACCTTCGCTGCCCCGGTCGCCCATTTCATCCTGAGCAATCCTCCACTCAACGTCATCGACATCCGCATGATGGACGAGCTCAGGGTAGCTCTGACCGAAATCGAATCGCGACCCGAAATATCCACTATCGTTCTTCGAGGGGCAGGGCAGTGCTTCTCCGCCGGCGTCGATGTGGCTGCACATACTCCTGACCACGTCGCGGAGATGCTGGGTAAGTTCCACAGTGTAATCCGCGCTCTGGTCAGCTCGCGAAAGATCATTGTCGCCGTCGTTCACGGACACTGCCTCGGCGGTGGTGCGGAACTGGCAATGGTCTCGGACTTAGTTTATTCCGCGAAAAACGCGCTCTGGGGATTTCCGGAGATTCAGCTGGGATGCTTTCCGCCGGTCGCGGCGACTGCTCTCGCATCGCTCATCTCGCCTAAGCGCGCGGCAGAATTGTTGCTCACCGGAAAGACAATTTCGGGTGTCGAAGCCAGAGACATTGGACTAACCACACAATCGATCGACGAAAATGAACTCGAGAGTATTGTGGGCCAGTCCCTTGACCGGCTTCGAGCGCTCAGTCCGGCGGCTCTGGCTCTGAGCAAAAAAGCAGTTTATGCTTGGGACGCCATGCACTTTGACAAAGGCCTGGCGCGGGCTGAGAGAATATACCTCGAAGAATTAATGAAAACCGCAGACGCGCAGGAGGGCATACGAGCGTTCTTGGAGAAACGCCAACCCCAATGGAAGAACCGATAGCTAAGCCCCGCCGTGCACACTTGATTTGCGGCACGATGTTCTGGGGCCTCGCCGGATTTGCGATATGTGCCTACTTCGCTCACGCTTACTATGCTGACCTCCGCGACGGCGACTTCTACTGGCAATCCGGATGGTGGACCGTCCTGACCTGGGCAGTGTGGCTAGTATTGGCCGCAGGTTTGGTTTCGGAGACACGGTGCTGGCGCGAAGACTTATTTTTCGGATCTCTGATTGCGGTGTTCGTTATCGGTCTGGTGTTCTCGGCCTGGAGTTCAGTTCAACCCCGCACAGCCATGTTCGCGCGTGAAGTTTCGCTGGGCTTATGGGTCCTGGCAGCGTTCGCAAGCTTAATGACGATTCCATCTCCGGCTTCATCCAACAAATAATGTCCAAGCTTCTGTCCATGTCCGAAGCGGTTGCTCAGTTTGTGCCCGACGGCTCGTCTGTCGCAATGTCGCTGCAACTGGAGCAAATGATTCCGTTTGCCGCGGCGCATGAAATCATTCGTCAGAAAAAACGTAATCTGACTTTGATTGGTCCGATCTCAGATGTTCTTTTCGATCAACTCATCGGCGCAGGTTGTGTAGAGCGGGTGATCGCGGCCTGGGTCGGGAACGCCATGATGGGCTCGGCTTACAATTTCCGCCGCGGTGTCGAAGGTGGAAACGTGAAGGTCATCAATATGACCAACTTCACGCTGGCTCTGGCTTTGCAGGCCGGAGCGATGGGCGTGCCATTTCTGCCAACCAGATCAGCGCAGGGAAGCGACACGGCAAAAGGAAATCACTTCTTCTATCAGATTTTTTCGCCCTTTGAGCCGAAGGAATCGTTGTGGGCGGTGCGCGCGTTGAAACCCGACGTGACCATCGCCCATGTACAGCGTGCCGACGCTGACGGCAACGCCCACTGCTGGGGAAGTTTCGGCGTGATGATCGAAGCCGTACGCTCGGCAAAACGCGTGATCGTTGTCGCAGAAGAGATTGCTGCGCCGGAGGTCATCAGCAGCGATCCGAACCGCACTGTCATTCCTGGATTTCTGGTCAGCGCTGTCGTCGAATGTCCCTACGGCGCGCACCCTTCGCCTGTCCAGGGATACTACAACCGCGACGATGCCTTTTTCCCCGAATATCACGATAGGACGAAGACTTCCGACGGCAGCAATTCCTGGCTGAGGGAATGGGTTTATGGCGTTCGCAACCGGGAAGAATATCTGAAGAAGGTCGGCGCGGAGAGATGGGCATCATTGGCGATCAAGAATCATGCATTTGCTGCACCAGCAGATTTTGGATTTTAGTTTCCTTGATCTCGCCGGGCCATGCCCGGCCGAACGGGCGAGGGCGCTCGTGCCTACGCGGCTGTTTACGATCCCAGCAGGTGCCCTAGCTTTTCCTTCTTCACCTTCAAATACTCTTCTGCCTGCGGACTCGCGGTCACTTCGCAGGGAACACGTTCCACTACTCTGATCCCGGCGTTTTCAAGCGCGGCAACTTTATCCGGATTGTTTGACAGTAACCGGACTTTTTTCACTCGGAGCGCCTTCAACATTTCCGCGGGAAGCGCGAACTCTCGATGGTCAGCCTTGAAGCCGAGCTTTTCATTCGCCTCGACCGTATCCAGTCCAGAATCCTGCAACTCATACGCCTGCAGTTTTGGCATCAGGCCGATGCCGCGGCCTTCCTGTTGTTCGTAAATCAGAATGCCTGCGCCCTCTCCGGCAACCATGGCCAGCGCCATTTCGAGCTGCTGCCTGCAGTCGCAGCGCAGGGAGCCGAACACGTCTCCAGTAAGGCATTGTGAATGCACACGCACCAGCGGGGGCGCGGAGTGGACATCACCCATGACCAACGCGACTGCTTCTTCGGGCTTGCCGTTTTGCACCGGCTCCAGCCGAAATCCGTAAATCCGAAACTGTCCCCACCGCGTGGGAAAGTCAGCAGACGCGATTTGCTTGGCGAATGAGGTCACGAGCTAATTATAGTGGTTAGCGTTCAGTGACCAGTGTTTAGCGGCCAGTGGTTAGTGTTTCAGTGTTAAGCCAGAACAGAGCAGACAGTTAAGAACCGCCCACTAACCACTGCCCGCTGCTCTCTCACCACGTTCCGTACCGGTAGCTCCTCGTCCGCTTGGGGAGCAGTTTTATCAGCAGCAGTCCGGTTAGAAAACCGCCTACGTGCGCCGCGAAAGCTACCCCTCCGGTTTGATGGGCGACCGTCGAACTCGCCGTCATAGTGGTGGCGACGAACTGAATGAGGAACCAATATCCTAAAAACACCCAGGCCGGTATCCACCAGAAGGTGAAAAAGACGATCAGCACCACTAGCGTCTGAACGCGCGCCCTGGGATACAGCACGATGTACGCGCCCAAGACTCCTGCGATGGCGCCGCTGGCGCCGAGAGTCGGAATGGTTGACGAAGGATTGATTGCGATGAAGGCCAGGGCTGCCGCCACACCGCACAGCAGGTAGAAGACCAGATAAGTAAAGTGGCCAAGATAGTCTTCAATATTGTCGCCAAATATCCACAGAAACCAGAGATTGCCGACAATGTGAAACAGGTCGGCGTGCAGAAACATGGAAGTGAAAATGGTCAACAGCGCGGCCGGGAGAGGATAGTGAGGGTCGGCGCCATTGGCATGGGTAAGATGCGCAGGCACGAATCCAAACTGAAAAATCAGAGCGTTGAAGTAACGCGGCCCCTGGAATTGTACCGGCAGCTCGAAAAATATATAGACGAGCAGGTTCAGCGCGATGATGAAATAATTCACGTAAGGCGTGCTGAAACGGGGCTGATCGTCTCGTATGGGAAACATTTCAGAATTGAATCATTGGATCATCGGGTCGTTGAGTCATGAATAAACAGGAGCTTACCGGCCCACGAATTAGACCCTGCACGGATTCTACAATGATTCAATGTCTCACTGATTCAATGACTCGACCGCTGAACGCCGTCGTCATCATTGACAAGCCATCCGGAATGACGTCGCACGACGTGGTGCATCGGGTGCGGCGCATTCTCGGGCAGCGCTCCGTCGGGCACCTGGGTACGCTCGATCCGATGGCAACAGGGGTGCTCCCGCTCGTGCTCGGAAACTTCACGCGATTGGCGCAGTTTTATCTGCACTCCGAGAAGACCTATGAGGGAGTGATCCGTTTCGGTTTCGCGACCGACACCTACGATGCCGACGGCGAGACTACCTCTGCTCAGCAGCACGTTGCCCTATCCACCGCAGACTTGCATAGGCTTGCTGCCAAATTTCGCGGTCTTATCGAACAGATGCCGCCGCCGTTTTCCGCGAAGAAAATTAATGGCGTCCCCGCATACAAGTTGGCGCGCAAAAAGAAGGACGTTCCACTCAAGCCGGTACAGGTTGAAGTCAAGGAACTGGAAATTATCAAATTTGAGAACTCATGCGCTCATTTTCGTTCGCGTGTCGCTTCTGGCACGTATCTGCGCTCGATTGCGCATGACCTGGGCCAAGCTGCCGGATGCGGTGCACACCTTCAGTCTCTTCGCCGGACCGCTGTCGCCGAGTTCACTCTCAACGACGCCCACACATTCGAAGAACTCGATCGAGCCATGCGGGGCGGAGAAGCCGCCCTTGAGGAAATCTTTGTTCACCCCCGCAAGTTGCTGCCATTGCTCCCCTCCGTCAGTGCCACCGACGAAAACGTTGCCCGCATCCGCCACGGTCAAACGGTCAATTTGCCTGAATTCTCCGCTGCCCGCGAAGTTAAAGTATTTGGTGGACAGCGCGGCCTCCTGGCCATTGTTATTCGGATCGCGGGCACCTTGTTTCAGCCAAGAATTGTCCTATCGTGAAGCCACTTACATAAGTGAATTCATTGGCCCTTATCTATTTGTCCCGTTCTGCACTTGAAACCGATTGCTGTTGTGTACATTTATGTCGGGCGAATTGCTGTTGAAGGTTTTCTCCCGCTCCGGTGACCCTTGCCAGAGTCGTGATGGGGGCTTTGAAGATCCGGGTACAGCAAGCGCAAATTGCCTCGGCGGGAACCTGCCCAATCCATTTCGTGACACGCAGTATCCGTTTAGGCGGCAATGGCGACTCAGCAGGCTGAAATCCTACCAGAACCGGGGCAGGCAACGGGCAAAAGCTGGTGAGCTGATGTCTCGCCACATTCCCCGGCTCCAGGGGCACTTTGAGGTGCGGGGCCTGCCGGGCGTTGTGTGTGTGACTCTCGATTTGCCGTTATTTATTTGGTTTTTAAATAGACAGGTAGATCTAGGGCTTGAGGCAGCGTAGGCATGCCCCGATTGCCTTCGCGTGGTCTCTGCCTGGTTATTGATTTCCTCGTCAATAGGACCGACGATTGAGGCACGAGGGCAACAATGCGATGTCAATTCCGACTGGTATCTGTGGCAGTGCTGGTGTCTACGTGTGTCTTGTGCGCACCGTCGTTGCAGGCGCAGGATAATTCCGACGAGGCCAAGGTGCGGGGTCTCGAGAAGAAATGGGCTGACTCGTACAAGCACCGCAAAATTGAGCTGCTGTCGTCCCTGTTGGCTGAGGACTTCGTGATCACGGTTGAAGACGGAGCCACATATAGTAAGTCTGGATACATCAGTCACAGCGCCGATCCCACGGTACACGTTGAGGTCGCGGAGCTATCCGACGTTAAGGTGCACATGCACGGCAACTCCGCCGTCGTGACCGGCGCTTACTATGAGAAAGGGAAGCAGGACGGGAAGTCCTACGAATATCACGACCGGCTCACCGACGTGTGGGTGAAGAGCGAAGCCGGGTGGCAGGTAATCGCGTCACATTACAGCGTGCCCGTGAAGTAGCTGAACGCGCAGAAAAAAGTCCTTCGGTTTCCCGAAGGACTTTTCATCTCAAGGCGAAGACTTATTTGTAAGTTGCGGTTGTCCGCGCCAGGGAATCGCGGTGGGCGGTGAAGTCCACCATGGATCCGAACGCCGGCCCGATCAACGGGTTGGCTTTCAAGCTCTCTGTCAGAGCGGCGTCCACCTTGTCCAGACCTTCGGCATTGGCGGTAATGTAAACCAAGTCAAAGGTACCGGGAGCACTGGTGTGTAAGGCTTGCGTGTCAACTTCATATTCGTGGATAGTGCCGTCGGCAAGCAGTTTCTCGAAAAACGGTACCAGTATGGTCTTGCTGAGCGTTTCTACGGCATCGTCAGGTGCGTCGGCTTTCAACTTGTACTCCCCAACGTGGGTGTAAACGTTCTTGTAAGTGCCGGGGTGCCAGTTGTAAAACTTGCTGACCCAGATGTGGTCATAGTGCTTGGTTGCGGTGCCGAGCACGGTCGTGGTCGAGGCGCCGGTCTGGTAAAACTGCTCCAGCAAATTGATCACGCCGGCCATTGACATTGATGACCACCAGTCGTCGTGGGTCACGCCATCAATTTCGTGAACCAGGTTTACGTCCTCGCCATATCCAACCAGGGTCCCACTGGACAGCGCTTTTTCCAGGATTTTCTGGTTGGCGGCGTTCCCTTTGTCCATCTCTCCCCATTGTGCGCGGGGGATGGCCCAATTGCTCACGTAGCTGTACATAGGTGGTTTTTCTTTAACTTCCGAGCTTTGTGCGAACGCAGATGCACCCGTAAGGGCGCACAGTGCAAACGCACACACTCCTGCCAGCAGGTACTTTTTCATGGATCTCTCCCATTTTGCGAAGGTTCCCCAGGATGAGTTTGAAGTCGTGAATCCTGGGGTGAGCAAGTGTACACCGACTCACGCCGGTAGCATCTGTTTTTTAGCGGAACCCTATCGAATATTTGAATTGCGCCGGGGAGTCCCGGCATCAGATACTAATTAAGCAATGATTCTCAACGCCCAGAAGATGGCCATGTGCTGTTGTTGTACCTGTCGTGTCTCTTCTGGGGGACGGGGTACATTGAGCTAATTCACTATCATTAAAGTTTAAAGCTCATGACCCACCGCCAGAAGGACTGGCCGGTGGGTTTCGTGTTTTTGGGCAAGGGAACCAGCCATGAAAGCTTCAAATTCGCTGTGGAAAGACAAACTCGAGGGGCAGGTGCCGGAGCATTTGGCTCGCGAGGTCGACATTTTTGAGACGGAGATCACGCTGCGCAAGCAGGGCAAGCTTGAAGAGCGCCTGTTTGCCGAGACGCGGTTGCGCCGCGGCGCGTACGGACAGCGCTACGACAATGGTCAGCGTAACGACGGCCAAAAGGTCCAGAAGCTGAATTTTCCGTCAGCCGATCTGACCAAAGGCCCGAACACGCTGTGGGATGCCCCCGGAATGCAGCGCATCAAAATTCCGGCTGGCGGTCTAAACGCCCATCAGCTCGAAGTCATGGCGGAACTAGCTGAAGAATACAGCGACGGCATTGCGCACATCACGACGCGCCAGGATTTTCAGCTTCACTACGTCCACATCGATGACACCGGGCCGCTGATGCGCCGGCTGGCTGCCGCGAACATCACCACGCGTGAAGCTTGCGGAAACTCGGTGCGGAATGTAACCGCATGCCCCTATGCCGGGGTTTGCCGCGACGAAGCTTTCGACGTGACTCCGTATGCGCGTGCGCTGGCGAAATTTTTGCTTGGACATCCTGACGCCCAGAGTTTTGGCCGCAAGTTCAAACCTGCAGTCAGCGGATGCGCCCAGCATGCATGCGGACTGACCAGCCTGCACGATCTCGGCCTGATCGCCAAGACGCGCGTCAACGACGCGACTGGCAGGGAAGAGGTCGGTTTCGAAATGTACGTCGGCGGGGGACTCGGCGCCGTCCCATATCAGGCGAAGCTTTTTCAGGAGTTCGTCGCGCCGGAAGAGTTATTGCCCTTTGCGCAGGCGATCGCGCGTGTGTTTGCGCGGCACGGAGAGAAGAAGAACCGCAACCGGGCGCGTATCAAGTTCCTGATTCAGGACATCGGGATCGAGAAGTTCAGGGAGTTGGTGTTGGCCGAGCGGGAGATCTTGCCTTTTGACCCCAGGTGGACCGAACTTATCGAGGAAGCAAAGGCGGAATTCCAGGAGTCTGGGCTAAAGCCCGCGGTGGATGTGCCTGATCTGGTTATTATCGGAAACGCGAATGGTTCCGGGCC
>DATJHT010000012.1:0-25473 GCA_035493765.1 Terriglobales bacterium | reverse complement strand
TTGGTCTCTTCGATATCCATGTCTTTGAATTCGCTGGATTCGAAAACCTCGCCGCACTCCAGGCACTCGACAAATTCGGCGTCTTCTTCGCGAGCCACGACTTTAACGCGCGGATGCTTGCATGGCGCCACACTCTTATTTTCTGGGGGTTGCTGCGGACTGGATGGACTCATAATTTCCGGTCTTGGCGCGCCGTGTTTCTCAAACGGCGGCATCTCTGGCGGAATTGGCGGTATTTTTAGCCGGAACCATCCAATTGTCAAGCACGAAATAAGCGTCCGCGCCGGGCAATTGCCATTGGGCGTTCTCGCCCCCTACCGAGTTTCGGTAAGATTACTTGAAAGGCATTCCAGCCGAAATGAGCACTACAGTTTCTTCTTCGGATAAACGATCGTCCGCTGTGAATGGCGGCATCAAGCTGCCTATCTATCTCGACAATCATGCCACCACTTCCGTTGACCCACGCGTGCTCGACGAAATGCTTCCGTATTTTTCAGAACAATTTGGCAATGCTGCCAGCCGCAACCATTCCTTTGGATGGGCTGCCGACAATGCGGTAAAAACGGCACGGCTGCGTGCGGCCAATTTGCTCGGGGCTTCACCGGAAGAAATCGTATTCACCTCGGGGGCCACCGAAAGCGACAACCTGGCGATCAAGGGAGTTGCTGAAGCTTACCGTGGCAAGGGCAATCACATAATCGCTGGGATGACGGAGCACAAAGCGGTGCTCGACTCCTGCCATCATCTTGAACAGAGCGGCTTTCGCGTGACTTACCTTCCGGTGCAGACAAATGGGCTTATCGATCTCGCGAGCTTGGAGCGCAGACTGGATGATCAAGCCATTCTGGTTACGATCATGGCAGCAAACAATGAAACAGGAACGCTTCAGCCCATCGCCGAGATCGGCAAGCTTTGTCGTGAACGAGGCGTAATCTTCCATACCGACGCTGCCCAAGCAGCAGGCAAGATTCCGTTGAACGTTGACGAACAAAACATCGATCTCCTCTCGATCTCTGCGCACAAGCTCTATGGGCCGAAGGGTGTGGGTTTGCTCTATGTGCGTAAGGGCGTAAAGCTTTCGCCGATTATCGACGGCGGCGGCCACGAGCGCGGCATGCGCTCGGGCACATTGAATGTTCCCGGGATTGTCGGCCTGGGCCGAGCATGCGAGATCAGTCAGCAGGAAATGCCGCGGGAGTCCGCGCGGACCGCAGCATTGCGCGACCGGCTGCGAGATAAACTTCTTGGCAGCCTTGACGGCGTTGCAATTAACGGATCATCGGAACGCCGCCTGCCCGGAAATCTGAACGTCAGCTTTGCCGGGATCGAAGGCGAAGAACTGCTGACCGCCCTTGACGGCATTGCTGTCTCCAGCGGCGCTGCCTGCACATCAGCCCACATTGAACCGTCGTACGTATTGAAAGCCCTGGGTCTTTCAGACGAACTCGCCCAAGCCTCTTTGCGTTTCGGAATTGGCCGGTTCAACACAGAAGCTGAGATTGACTACGTTGCCGACCGGGTGATTGAGGCCGTGCGTCAGTTGCGAGACTTATCTGCCGTGTGAGTTCCGGGTAACTGGCGCGACCAAAGAATCCAGTCACGAATTAAACTAGTCCAGGAGCCGACGATCTCATGACCACTGCGACTCGCACTGATCCTCTTTCTTTCCTCTCCGACCAACTGAACGATCTCAAGGCCAAGGGCACGCATTTCAAGTTGCGCGTCCTTGATGACGAACAAGCCGCGGTATGCACCTTCGATGGGAAAAAGGTCATTAATCTTGCGTCGAATAATTATCTTGGCCTGACTACGCATCCCAAGCTACGCGAGGCTGCGCTCGAAGCTACGCGCAAATATGGAGTCGGGTCGGGCGCGGTGCGCACTATTGCTGGAACCATGAAGATTCACATGGAACTGGAAGAAAAGATCGCGCGCTTCAAGAACGTCGAGGCCTGCGTGGTTTTCCAGTCCGGATTCACCGCCAATGCCGGAACGGTTTCGGCGATTCTGGGCAAAGAAGATTTCATCATTTCCGACCAGCTCAACCATGCGTCGATCATCGACGGAGCTCGTCTCTCGCGTGCCAAGATTCTGGTCTTTGAACACAAGAACGTTGCCGATGCGGAAGCCAAGCTGGCCAGCGTGAAAGATCAACCCGGCAAGAAGCTGCTCATCAGCGACGGGGTCTTCTCCATGGACGGTGACATCGGCCCGCTGCCCGGCCTCTGCGACCTCGCCGAGAAATACGGTGCCATAATGATGGTTGACGACGCCCATGCCTCCGGCGTTCTGGGCCGAAACGGGCGCGGCACCATTGACCACTTCCAGGTTCACGGACGCGTGGATATTCAGGTGGGAACTTTATCAAAGGCCATCGGCGCGCTCGGCGGATACGTCTGCGGCACGCGCGACCTGATCGACTTTCTCTATCATCGCGCCCGGCCGTTTCTTTTTTCGACTTCGCATCCGCCATCGGTGGCGGCCACCTGCATTGCCGCTTTTGAGGTTCTGGAAGACGAGCCTGAGCGCATCGAAAAACTCTGGGAGAATACCCGCTTCTGGAAGAAGGAGCTGGCGCTGCTCGGCTTCGACATTGGCGGGAAGACCACGCCTGCCAGCGAAACGCCGATTACGCCCATCATAATCGGCGACGGGAAGCTGACGATGGACTTCTCACGCGAACTGTTCAAAGAAGGCGTGCTCGGCACCGGCATCGCTTTTCCGACTGTGCCTGAGGGCAAAGCCCGTATCCGTACGATCATGACGGCGACCCACACGCAAGATGAACTTCAGCAAGCGCTTGAAGTACTGGGAAGAGTCGGAAAGAAGATGGGAATCGTATAGCCGAATGGTCCCCGGCTCAGTTCGCAGCAATCCGCAGCACATACGCAAATTTTCCCGGCGCTTGCGGCGGCAGCTGCACTGTCAGCGCGTCGTCACTGTGGCGAAATTCCAGCTTCGCGTCCGAGCCGAGCAACAGCACACTCGAAATGTGCATGCCCTTTGCCTGCTGTGCTGAGCCGAGCGCATGGATTACCGCGTGTCCATCGGTCGGCCACTCCATGCCGATCGCATACAGCGTGCCGCCTTTTTGCGTAAAGCGAAAATCTTCCGAGGTGTAGGGCTTGGTGTCTTTATCGTGACCGAAGCCCGGCTGAACTTTGGTCGGGCCCTCGCCGTAAATCTTCCATGGAGTCGTATCGTAGATAGCCTCGCCGTTCAGCTTCAGCCAAGAGCCAATGTCCAGCAGCGTGCTGCGAACTTCGTCGGGAATGGTTCCGTCGGGCCGTGGCCCGATGTTGAGCAATAGATTGCCGTTCTTGCTCACGATGTCAATTAACTGATGCACGATGAAATCCGCGGACTTGAATTCATCGTGCTCTACATAGCCCCATGAGATATTGCTGATGGAGGTGTCGGTCTGCCAGTGTTGCGGTTCGATGTCCTCGCGGAGGCCGCGCTCGAAATCGCGCGCTCCGGCATGCCAGTCGAGCGCGTAATCCTTGATGTCGATCACACCCGGGAAATCTTGTTCCGCCGCCAGGTTGTAATAAAACGCAACAAACCGCGTCATGTTGTGGCGATAATTCGGCTGTCCCGCCCACCAGTCGAAATACATCACCTCAGGATGGTATTTCTCGGCAATCTCAGCCGCGCGCGCCAGCCAGTCGTCGGCATACTCGGGACTGACATAAGTCCAGTCGTTCAGAAGCATCTGCTTGGGATCAGAGAGCCATGCGTGCGCCGGGCCGTAGAGCGACGCATATTTGGGATCGTTCACGTCAGAGCGAAATGTACGTCCACCGTCGAAAAACCAGTCGTGCTCGGCGCGATGAAACGACGTTCCGAAATGCAGGCCTTCAGCACGGACAGCCTTAGCCAGATCGCCGATCACGTCGCGCTTCGGCCCCATTTTCGCCGCCGACCAGTCAGAAAGATCGGAGTTGTACATGGCAAACCCGTCATGGTGCTCGGCGACGGGCACCACGTAGCGCGCTCCTGCCTGCTTGAAAAGGCGCGCCCAGTCCGCGGGGTCCCACTTTTCCGCTTTGAACTGCGGAATTAAATCCTTGTAGCCGAATTTGTCCTGTGCGCCGAACCGCTGAATGTGTTCTTTGAACGCCGGGTCTTTCTGCTGATACATGTTGCGCGGGTACCACTCGTTCTGCGAGCCCGGGACCGAGAAGACGCCCCAGTGAATGAAGATTCCGAACTTCGCGTCTTTATACCACTGCGGTATTTCGAATTTGCGCAGCGTTTCCCAGTCAGCGCGGTACGGGCCGTGGTTGTCCTGGCTGTCCACTTTGCGGAGAATCTCCGCGCGTTTGCTGTCGTATTTTGATACTGAAACCTGCCACTCGCGATCGATCTCAGTCGCCGATTTTGTGTCGTGAGTGGGCGCGAGCGGATCAGCAGGGGCTTGGGAGAAAGCTGGTGCGCAAGTGAGGAGCAGAACAATCGCGAGAGTGTGAGTATGCATCATCGTGCAGCATGATAGATGGTTATTGAATGGATGTCATTAGGAGGACAGCTGCGGGAGACCGCTTCTTCCAAATGCAGATCCGGCAAATGCAGATCCGGCAAATGCAGATCCGGCCGCCATCGTGGGTTGCGCGCATTTTGCATTAAAAGGTCTTACCGCCAAGCCCGCAAAGTGCAAAGAAAACATCACAGTCCCTTGCTTCGCAGAAATTCTTTTGCCACTTCCTTGACATCGCGCTTCTGCCCATCAACAGCGTAGTTAAGGCGACGCATTTCAGCGTCGGAAATTTTGCCGCCGAGTTCATCAAGTGCCGCGCGCACTTCCGGATGCTCATCCAGCGTCTGCTCTCGCACCACCGGCACGGCTTCGTAAGGCGGAAAGTAATGTTTGTCGTCGTCGAGCACTGCGAGATCGAGCGCAGGGATGAGTCCGTCCGTCATGTTCCCGGCGATGAGGTCCACCTGATGGTCTTTGAGAGCGCGGGTGAGCAGGCCGAGGTCCATGATGCGCGGCGGTTCAGCGAATTGCAGCCCGTAAGTTGCCGCCAAGCCTTTATAACCGTCAGCACGCTCCATAAATTCGTAACCAAAGCCGGCGCGCCACTGCGGTGTGTACTGCGCCGCCTGCGAGATGGTTTGCAGGTGCAGTCGCCGCGCATCCTCGCCACGAATTTCAATGGCGAACGTGTCATTGAACCCCAACGGCGGCCCCAACGTGAGATGGAACCTGCTCTCATATTCGGATTTCACCTGCTCGTAAACGGTATTCTTGTCAGACACCGGCGGCCGTTTCAGGATGGCAGTCAACGCCGTGCCCGTGTACTCCGGATAAATATCAATGCGTCCGGCAAGGATGCCCTGATGCGCAATGTAAGTTCCGCCGAGATAGAAACGCCGCTCGACGGGAAGACGCGTTTTGTTTTCGATCTGCTGCGCGATGATTTCCCCGAGGACAATCTGCTCCGTAAAATTCTTGCAGCCAACAACAATGCGGTCGTGGCGGGAGCAGGCAGGCGCGGAAACAATCGCACACAGCAACGCGACAGTCAAAGAAACGCGAATGAACTTCACTCATGCCTCCCGCGTCGGCGCAAAGCGCTTTTCAAGCCAGCCGATAAATACATCTGCCAGGAGTGCCATCAGCGCCGCCGGAATCGCGCCAGCCAAAATGACCGCGTTGTTAACCATCGCCAGGCCACGGAAAATCAGCTCGCCCAATCCTCCCGCGCCAATAGCAGCCGCGATAGTCGCGAGCCCTATGGAGATCACCACAGCAATGCGAATTCCGGCGAGAATCACGCTGGCCGCGAGCGGGAGCTGAACCTTGTAAAGCAACTGCCAGTCGGTAAGGCCCATGCCGCGCGCCGCTTCGACGATCGCGCGATCAACACCGGTAATTCCCGCGTAAGTATTGCGGATCATCGGGAGGAGCGCATAAAGGGTGAGCGCGAGAATCGCCAGCCGTCCGGCTCGTTCGCCGAACCATGGCGCTGGCAGTAAAAAACCGAACAGTGCCAGGCTGGGCACCGTCTGAATGATATTCGCGATGGCAATCACCGGCTTGCGCAGCGCCGGCTTGCGAGTGATCAGAATGCCGAGTGGCACCCCGACGGCGACCGCCAGCAAAGTCGAGATGCCGACGATCCACAAATGTTCGCCGGTGAGTGTGGCAATCTCCACCTTGTTCTGCGAAATGAACGTCCAGAAGTTCATGCCCGACCTCGGTTAAGAACATCGCCGGCCCCGAATGCTTCCACGTACTGCTTTACGAGTGGTTCTTGCGAACTGAGAAACTCCTGAGGCGAACTGCACGAAACCAGCCTGCCTGAATCGAGCAGCGCGATCCGCGTTCCCAACAGCAGCGCCTCGTGCAGGTCGTGCGTTACGAACAAAACCGTCTTCTTCAACTTCTGCTGCAGTGAGAGGAACTCGCGCTGCAGGTCGGCGCGAGTGAGCGGATCGAGCGCGCCGAATGGCTCGTCCATCAAAAGAATGGGCGGATCAGCAGCCAGCGCTCGCGCCACACCAACGCGCTGCCGCTGGCCTCCGGAAAGCTGGTGCGGATAACGCAAGCCGATATCACTGCTGAGCCCGACAAGCTTCACCAGTTCATCAACACGAGCACGAATTTTGTCTTCCGGCCAATTTTCAAGCTCGGGCACGAGGCCAATATTGCGTTCGATAGTGAAGTGAGGAAATAAGCCGACCTCTTGAATTGAATATCCGATATGACGACGCAACTGAATTACATTCCAGTCGCGGGTGGATCGGCCATCGACAGAAATGTCTCCGGAAGAATGCTCGCGCAGTCGATTGACCAGTTTGAGCGCCGTCGTTTTTCCAGATCCGCTGCGGCCCAGCAGGACCAACACCTCGCCGCATTGGGCATCGAGATTGAGGTCACGGAGAATTTCATGGCCTGAGGGCAGACGATAAGAGACATTCCGAAGTTGGACAGTCGGTTGTGGGCTGTCGGTCACTCTTGTAAGTTCCGTTCCAAAGATCGGACAGCTTCACTGCTGACTGGGGAGAAATCGGCTCCGTACGCTCGCATTCGAAAATCTAGCCCTGGTACGCTGCGTCCGCCAGCCCGGTGATGCGAATTCCGGAGTGGCCCTTGTGGCGGATGTTCATACCGATCAGGAGCGCCGTAATCTGCTCCACGATGCGAGCATTCTCCAGCTTTCCACCGTCAATGGTGCGCACGCCGGGAATCTTCCGGGCAAGCGCGCGCACTTTAAGACCAGCTTCCTTATCGTCGCTGCACACGATTACATCGCAATCGACAGGATCAACGCCGCGCAGGATCTCCGCCGAGGTGTTATGGAACGCCGCAACTACCGCGACGCCCTCGGGCACAAGTTCCGCGGCCTGTTGCGCCGCTGAACCCTGCCAGACGCCGACGGTGCGGGTGGCACGCCCGCCGACGCTTGCGGCCAAAGGCACGGTTGCGTCAACCAGAATTTGCCCGGCGCGCAGCGCGGGCTTTAAATGCTTCAGCATTTCGGCCTGGTTCTCAAAAGGGACGGTCAAGATCACGATTTCAGCCGCCTGGCACGCGGCCTGATTTTCAGCGCCTGAAATTTCTACCAGACGAGCGGGGGCTCCGGTGCCTGATACGATCTGCCCTTGCAATTTCGTGGCGGTCTCAGCGGCTCGCTGTGCATCACGGGATCCTATAATGAGCTTTTCGCCCGCTCGGGCGAGCCGTAAGGCCAAGCCTGAACCTTCCGCGCCGGTGCCGCCGACAATAGCGATAGTCACGCGAACTCCGGTTCAAGCGCCGGCTGGGCAGGAAACACCTCGAACGAATCTTTGATCCGTATGCGTGAATAGACGGTGTTGCGCTCGGCTGGAATGCGCCCGATTTCGCGAATTAATGATTGAAATTCCTCCGGGCTGGTGTATTGCCCGGCGGTTGCTCCGGCTTCGCGCGAAATATTTTCTTCCATCAGGGTGCCGCCGTAATCGTTGGCGCCGGCGTGCAGGCACAACTGCGACAACCGGCGATTGAGCTTGACCCACGAAACTTGAATGTTGTGAATTGAGCCTGCAAGCATCAAGCGCGCCAGGGCATGAATTTTGAGGTGCTCAGCGAGCGTCGGCCCGGAACGAGCCAGGCCCTGCTGAAACAACAACGTGTTCTGATGAACGAAGCCCAGCGGAACGAATTCTGTGAAGCCACCAGTCTGGCTTTGGATGTCGCGAAGGAGCAACAACTGGTTCACCCAGTGCTCCGGCGTCTCCACGTGCCCGTACATCAAAGTAGATGTGGTGCGAATACCGCAGGCGTGCGCCGTACGGATCACTTCTTCCCATTGCGAGGTGTGAAGCTTGTTGCGCGATAGAACATGCCGCACCTGATCATCGAGAATTTCTGCGGCGGTCCCAGGCAGGGTATCGAGTCCACTGTCCCGCAACATCTGCAAATAATCGGAAAGCGACATACCTGTGAGTTCCACGCCATAAACGATCTCCATGGGCGAGAACGCATGGATATGCATTGAGGGCACAGCGGCCTTTACCGCTCGCAAGATATCGCGATAATAGAACGGCGGTAATCCATGTGGAAGGCCACCCTGAATGCAGACTTCGGTCGCGCCTAGGTGCCAGGCTTCGACAGCTTTTTGTGCAACCTGTCCTGGATTCAGAAAGTATGTGTCATGCTCGCGCGGGCCACGGCTGAAAGCGCAGAATTTGCATCCGACAAAGCAGATGTTGGTGAAATTGATGTTGCGATTCACCACATAGGTCACGATGTTTCCGGCCAGTTCGCAGCGCAGCATATCGGCAGCGACCAGCAGTCCGAGCAGGTCGTCGCCTTCGGAATTTGCCAGCGCCGACCACTTTTCTCGCGGGATTCCAGCCCCGTCCCGCGTTTCCAGAACGCGCTCGATGGTGGTGCGCACTCCGGGCTGGACTCGTGGCGAGACTTCGGCCCACTCCAGTTGAGGAAACTGTTGGAGCTCAGTGTGTGTGCAAATTCGCGCCGGCATCGTCTTCCTCTTTCTTGCTGTGTCGTCGCCTCAACGGAACAGATCGTTCTTTCGCGGCCGTATCAGCTCGCTCGCGCTTCCCCTGCCTGCCTGATAGCGTACTCCACGCACAATACAAAACGGCGTCCTGTTAAGCTTGCCGCAGACCAGGCCCGCAGCGCAAGCCAGTTCGTCGGCGATGGCCTCTTTGCTGGCGTGCAATACGTATCCGTGCTGATCGCGTTTTCCCCGGTAATCCAGCAACGGCTTCATGCCCGCAACCCCGATCGCAACCTCGGTCAGGCCTTCGCGCCAAGGGCGCCCGAATGAATCTGAGATGATCACGACAACAGAAACGCCGATTTTTTTATTGATCGCCTTCCGCAATTCTGCGGCAGACTTGTCTGGATTTTTGGGCAGTAGCACGGCGTGTGCCCCGCCATCAACATTCGAAACATCCACGCCGCTGTTGGCACAGATTAATCCATGATTGGTTTCGGTGATCAGAACTCCGCGGCCGGCGATAACTCTTTTCCGCAGGACGCTTCGGCTCTCCTTGAACGCGAGTTGCGCCACGCGGGCATCGGCGCCGCCGATGTGTGACCACGCCTTTGCGGCTGCGGACGGCTTCACAGTGCTGAGACACACGATCCGTCCCTCAGCTTTGGAGACGATTTTATGTTTGACCACGAGGACGTCGCCTGGGTGCAGCTTTTGTTTCTGATGGCGAAGCTCGATTTCGAGTTTGTCGGCCAGGTTGTCGCCTGCGACAATTTCTGCACCAAGTGCAACCGGAATCAGCCTGACTGCGGCAGCGGAGCCCATTACGAATTCGCCGTGACTGACGGATGCCCGTCGACCGACGCGCTCTTCAGCGCCTCGACTTGCCCAAACCCGAGTTTCCGGGCGAACATCTGCGACCGCTTTTCTCCCGGCGCACGTACCAGTTCACGCAAATCTTCCGGTGTATCTATATCAAGTGCGACGCGCGGAAGCGACAACACAACGCAAGGATTATTCGTGGCCCTGGCGGCAGCGTGATGCGGCACAAAGCTGTCATTGCCGAAGCGCAAAGGAAACAGAGCGACCGGACTGCGCAGTATTGCATTGGTGCCACGTTTATCGGCCGCGGGAACCAGCACTGATCCCCGCGCCGGCGCACGGTCATAAATCATGCGAACGTCGTCGCTCTCGATGAGCGGAATGTCAGCCGGGATTACCAGAGTTCTCTCAACTCCGCGCTCGGCGCACACTCGAGTCGCCATTTCGATCGCATCGGTTTCGCTCCGATTCGCATGGTCACGAATAACTTCGAATCCATGCTGGGCAGCAAGCTCAAATGCGAAAGGATCGCTTGTAACCAACGCAACCTCAACTCCGCATTTTGAAACTGTATCCAGCACGTCCGAAAGCATCGCATGCGCAAGCTCAGTGCGCGCAGACTGATCCAGCACCGCCGACAGGCGCTGCTTAGCATGTGCGAGATTTTTCACTGGGATAAGAATCATTGGGCTTCAGCGGACGACGCAATCACAATACCGGGACACGCCAGGCTAAGCGCAGTGCGGGCAACCTGAGTTTTTTCTTCCAGTGTATTCATTAAGATGTTGGCGCAATACACCTGGAATTTCCCAGTGGTCAAGGCTTCGGCAGCCGCGAAATCCGAAGAATGCGCAACCAGCATGTCGAGAAATCCCTGGTAGGCAGCAGCGACGCCGCGTATCGAAACCTCCAGGCCATGCGCGGCCATTAGCGTGGCAGCGGGGCCGGTCACGGCTTTATCCCCGATTATCGGGCTGACAGCAACCACCGGCGCTTTGGTCTGGGTCAGCGCTTCACGTATTCCGGGAACCGAAAGAATGGGGCCGATGCTCGTCACCGGATTACTGGGGGCGATCAGCACCGCCCGCGCGGAGGCAATGGCGTCGAGGACTCCGGGCGCGGGCACGGTTTCGGAGGCTCCGGCGAAACGCACCGAGTTCACCGGATCCTGAAACCATCGTTTGACGAAATATTCTTCGAAACTCAGTTCGCCCGAGGGAGTGTCGATTCGGGTCTGCACTCGCTGGTCGCTCATGGGCAAAATGCGCGCGCTCAGGCTGAAGCGATCGGCTATGATTCGGGTCACTTCTGATAAGGTGCAACCTTGGGACATCAATTTGGTGCGCATCAGGTGAAGCGCCAAGTCGCGGTCACCGACGCTGAACCATGTGGGTTCACCAAGGTCTTTCATTGCGCGGAGGCAGTGGAAGGTGTCGCCGCGAACTCCCCAACCTCGCTCGCTACTCAGTATTCCCGCAAGCGCGTAAGTGATGGAATCAACATCAGGTGAGACATAAAGTCCCCACCACTCCTCGTCATCGCCGGTATTGACAATGATGGTCAACTCTTCGGCGGGAATTACGCGTCGCAGTCCATCAACGAACTTCGCGCCTCCGGTGCCGCCGGTCAGGACGACGATCATGCTGCCCTCCGGGCATAGCCGTGTGCATCACCTGCATCCTTCATTCTCGAAGCGAGCAACGGTGAAGCCTTCGCGTTATGCCCAACGAATTCCGGATACACCGGCAAGCGCTGCTTCAATTTGAATCCCTTCGCTCGCGTGCGGGCTTCAAGTTGTGCCAGGTGGGGCCACGGCCGTTCGGGATTGATGAAGTCGGGTGTAAGCGGTGAAACGCCGCCCCAGTCGTTAATTCCCGCGTCCAGTAATTCTTCATAGTCCGGGTCAGAAAGGTTTGGCGGGGTTTGAATATTTACTTCAGGCATAAGTAACCGTGCAACTGCGATCGTGCGTACCATCTCGCCGCGTGTCGGCTCCGGCCAGTCCCGCATCGGAATCTCCGGCTTCACGCGAAAATTCTGGATTATTATTTCTTGAATGTGCCCATAGCGTTGATGCAGATCGCGAATCGCCAGCAGGGCTGCTACCCGATCCCCAGGCGTTTCTCCGATTCCGATCAGAATTCCAGTGGTGAAAGGGACGCCAAGCCTCCCAGCTTCCTCTATCGTCCGCAAACGTTTTGCAGGAATTTTGTCCGGAGCGTTATCGTGGGCCGCACCCGGCTGCAATAACGAGTCATTGGTGGTCTCGAGCATCAGGCCCATGCTGGGCGAAACCGCTGCCAATCGGGCAATCCATTCAGCGCTCATCAGCCCAGGATTCGGATGCGGCAGCAGCGTGGTTTCCCGCAGCACGAGTTCGCACATAGCTTCGAGATAATGCAGCGTTGAACGATAGCCAAGGTTCTGCAGTGTCTGGCGCATTTCCGGGAAGATCATTTCCGGCTTGTCGCCCAGGCTGAAGAGGGCCTCAGTGCAGCCCATGCTCTCACCGGCGCGCGCAACTGCCAGAACTTCTTTCGGAGACATAGTGTGAGCGCCGGTCTCGCCGGGATCGCGGCGGAAGGTGCAATAGCCGCAGTAATCACGGCACAGATTGGTGAGCGGAATGAACACCTTGCGTGAATAAGTGATCGCGCCGGGCTTGAAGCGGTCCCGAAGAGCGCAGGCGGCGTTCAGCAAGTCAGGCAATTCCTCGTCTGAAGCCCGAATAAAGTGCAAAGCGTCGGCGCGTCCGATTGGCGCACCGTCGGCGATTTCGTGTATCCGCAATCCTGCGGGCGAATTGAATTCAGTCAACACTTGCAGCACTCTTTAACTTCCGATCAAGTCCTGCCAAGATGATAGCGGAAATGCGGCGCCCCGGCGGAATGCCGCCTTTCATGATAAAAATTCAGAACGCGGCGCGCAGTGAAATCAGCAACTGCTTGTTCGCGGTAAGAACTTTTTAACCATGCCTGCAGACCGGGAACAGTTTCGTCGCGCCATGGGATGCTTCGCTACCGGCGTAACCATCATTACGGTTGACTACGAGGGCGCAGCCCAGGGGATGACGGCCAACGCGTTCGCGTCGGTGTCGCTTGATCCATTGCTCGTTTTGGTGTGCGTTGACCAGAAAGCCAAAACCCATGCTCATCTGCACGCGCGGAAGCGTTTCGGAATTAACGTGCTCGCAGAAAATCAGCGGGCCATTTCCGAGCACTATGCCGATCCCGATCGCATAGAACCCTGGCAGGAAGCCCGGTTCGACTGTACCCGGCACGGCACGCCGGTACTGCATGGGGCGCTTGCCTATCTGGAATGCAATCTCAGGACCGCACAAGATGCCGGCGATCACACGATCTTTATCGCCGAAGTTGAAGATGTGGTTGTGCGTTCAGGCGAGCCCCTGCTTTATTTTCAGAGCGACTATCACAAACTTGGACCAAAGATTTCCTAGCCGAATGCAGGTTATTGCAGGCGAAGACTGTCCTGGATTTTCTTGTAAGTCGGCCATAGAGCTTCGAAGTCGCGCTCCGGGGCGATGAATATCAAATAAACGTACGTGCCTTCTCCTTTTGGCAAGACCACCATGCGATCTCGCTCCGGCAGAGGCGATCCGTTCTGTTGAATGGGTGAACTGCTCGTTAGATCAACCGCCCGTGCTGATGTGCCATTCACCTCGACGGTCCTTATGTCGCCGTTTTGCCGCATCCCCGGGTTCGACTGCTGAAGGTTTTGAACCAAATCCCGCGCTATCTGATCAAGAGATCCAGCGTTATTGTCCTGCGCGGTGCTGACCACAACTCCATAGGCAATTGCGTTCTGGCCGACACCGGCCTTCGGCGCGATCGTGAGCGAGTTTTGCCCGCTCGTGCTGGTCCAGTTCGCAGGATAGGAAATTGTAAAACCATTCTGCCGCGTTTCCGTGAATTCGTTGCTCGGCTTCACTTGTTCGAAGCTCACATCCGACAGCGTTGCACTCGATGCGCTCGCGGCAACGGCTGCCTTCATTGATTCCGGAACAGCGCCGGTCTGCATGTTCTGCCTGGCCCAGAGGCCCTGCTTCGCGCCATCGGAGATTTCCTGAGCACTGTAAGCCTTTACCCCTTCTGCCTGTTTTCGGGCCGCCTCGAACTCCTGGCTATTCCCGAGATATCGCCTCTTCGGCCAATTGCGAATTTCTTTCGCGATGGCGGTGGAGCGGTTGCCGGGATTTGGATGATCGCTGAGGAACTGAGGCGGAGCGCCGCCCTGCTTGTCCAGGATCTCGAAGAAGTTGGCCAGTTCCATGGGATCATATCCCGCCTTGTACATGATGATCGCACCCACGGCATCGGCCTGGGCTTCGTCGCCCCGGGAATACCTCATACTTAGAAGACCGCCGCCCAGTTGACCTCCGGCGCTGGCAATCGCCCCTCCGACGCCGCCCACAACTGCCCCCGCAATCTGACCCAATCCGGAGAGAATGTTCGGTAGCAGCTTCCCACTCTGCTTCGCTGAGTGCTGCATATATACATGCGACATTTCGTGCGCCATCACGCCTGCGAGCTGTGCTTCGTTTTTGGCGGCAGTAATTGTTCCCACATTGATGAACATGGGACCGCCCGGGAGAGCGAAGGCATTAATCTCCTTCTGTTTAACCACGTGGAACTCGTAGGGCCAGGTATACTTCGGCGGAATCTGGTCGACCAGCCTTTTCCCGAGCCGCCGAACGTACTGGGTGATGGGGTCGGAGTCAGGCAGCACCGGCATCTGCTTATAGACCTCGGTGGCCGCTTTGCGCCCTAGCTGTATTTGCTCCTCGCGCGACATGCCAACGTGGCCGGGGACGGGCAACTGCGGAACACCGGGCGAAACTGCCAGCGCCGACACCGCCAGCCAAACCGCCACGACGCTCGCAAAACTCTTGCGTGCAATTCGAGGTTGGGGCATGGGGCTCCTCTCTTTCGCCGAACTTATTCGGGCAGGATCATAGGATGACACCTGCGTTTAGAATTACACACATGGCAGCTGATCGCGAATATAACCCACCCTCGACATTCGAGAAAACCTTTAACCGCCTATTCGGATCCTTAGCGGGATGGGGCCTCGCACCCTCGTTCATTCAACTTCTGCAGGTCAAGGGAAGAAAGTCGGGCAAGATATACTCAACAGCCGTTAACCTGGTTGATTTCGAAGGCAAGCTGTTCCTGGTGGCGCCGCGCGGCCGCACACAATGGGTTCGAAACGCGGAAGCGGCTGGCGAAGTTACGCTGAAGCGAGGCGCGTCGCGCAGGTTTCGCCTTCGGGCGCTCGATGATTCCGAAAAGCCGCCTGTGCTCCAGGTCTATTTGGCGAAGTACAAGAGTGCGGTCGGCCGGTTTTTCCCAATTCCGCCGGACTCGCCGGTCGAAGCCTTCGCCTCAATCGCGAACGGGTATCCGGTCTTCGAACTTACGCCTGCGTGAGTCGGAACGATTTCACCACCGAGGCGCAGCGACACAGAATGCCATATGTGCTAATGAATTTTTCCTTTGTCGCTTCCTCTGTGACTCTGGGTCCCGTGAGGAAAAGGTTCTGAGAGCGAGTTATTCCAGAACCGCGTCATCTAGTTTTTCGTTCTTCCACTTCGCGGACGCACGCAGAAATTCAACAATGATGGGATGCGGCTTGCCCGGCTTCGAGGAAAGCTGCGGCTGAAACAAGGTAGCGGTAAAAAATCTGTGTGACGGCGATTCGATGGCGCGAATCTCGCCTTGCGCCCCGCGAGCAACAATCGGGAACCCTGCTTCCACGAATGCCCACTCGAATTCGGGATTTACCTCGTAGTTGCAGAAGAATTCTTCGGTGACAGTGTCCTGTTTGTAGAAGGAGTGTAAATAGGAGCCGGGGCGGATACGGACCTCCGGAATCGCGCCGGAGAGCTTCGGTGCTTTCCCGTCGCGATTTGGAAGCGCGCACGCTACGGGGTAGATAACGATATTTTTCGACGCCGAATTGTTCTCCGCTGAATCTGCATCCTTGATGCCGAGCACGTTGCGCGCACACTCTACCAGAGTGTATTGAAAGCCCCCTCAAGTCCCAACGAACGGCCAGTTGCGGCGCCGCGCGAACTCAATACCGCGCAACATGCCATCAAAACTTTTGTACGGGCTTGCGGGCGCGGCCCAAAGGCCATCGAAGCTTTCCAGCCTCGCTTCCAGATCCGCGCCCTCGAGCGAATCCGTAGATAGCCACGTGGCTTCGGCCGCGATGCCTAAGTTTTCCGCTGCATGTTGAATGGATTTGTCTAGTGCGGGAAGGGTGGGCGATGCCGGATCGTAATCCCCGAAGATGCCGATGCGCACGGCGTCCGCCACGTACTTATTGTACCGAAGAGACCAGCAATCTCCTGCAACGATTAAGAGCAGCCTCTGAACGCGACCACTGGCAGTTGCTCGACCAAGCGCCGTCGGTCCGCGTCAGTATTGTGGTATTGCCAGCCCAGCAGCCGGCTGAAGCCGTAGCGGATAATCGGGGCGATGAACCGGTTTCGTTGCTCGTAATCCCGGATCACCTCCAGGGCTTCAGGCAGATCTGGAAAACGGGCACATGCCGAAAAACGGCGCCATCCTATGGTGACTTCAACCCGAGGTTGCGCCTGGACATTGAGAAGCCAATCGGAATCCCGGCCGAAACCAGCAACCACGAACACTTCCGGGATTTCCTTCCGGTACTGCACGACCTCGAGCACGGTTTCCCGTTGCCGCCCGCTACGCCGGCCGGTGTGCTTGAGCAGCAAGACGCGGCGACTGAGCAGGCCGCCCAGTCCCCAACGGTACAGATATACCGGGGCCCGGAAAAAATACCAGCGAAGACTTTTTTTCTTGATCGAACTCATGAAGATTCGACGAACAGCCGGCACGGAATAAACAACGTCGCGCTGCGTCGGTAAGCTATTTTGTGATGCGATGCGGCTTATTGGGGTGGCTTTACAGAGGTGAATGAATTACTCGTAGCGCAGCGCTTCCACCGGATCGAGCTTCGAAGCGCGCAGTGCGGGTACGAGGCCGCTCGCCACTCCCACAATGAGCAACACAAGACTGGAAATGGCCAGGGTCATGATAGAGATGTGCAGGTGAATGTCGCCTTTGCCAGAGGTGTCTTCGAATAGGGGACCCATTAACGGAAGTGTGCCCACCGCGGCAGCTACAGCGTAGGAAATCAGGACGCCGATCAGTCCGCCGAGCAGCATGATGAGCAAGGTTTCAGCAAGAAACTGCAGTTTGATATGAATCTTCTTAGCGCCCAGCGCGCGTCGCAGTCCTATTTCACGTATGCGCTCTTCCACCGAAACCAGCATGATGTTCATTACTCCAACGCCGCCGATGCCCAACGTCAATGCTCCGATGAACGTGAGCAGCACTTCCAGGCCGATGGTAATGGCGTCTATCACCGGACGAAACTCATCGCGGCCGAACATCTGTATGGCTTTGGGGTCAGTGGGAGAGAAGTTCTGGCGAGTCGCCACTGCCGCCAGCACCTGCGCCATGGCTTTCTTTTCAAACTGCGGGGCTATCGGCGAAAAGACCATGACCGCGCCATATCGGGTGTTCCAGAGATCGCCGGCGGCGGAGTACGGAATCCACGCGGACTCGTCGTCGCTGGAAAAATAATTGCTCATCTGAATTTTGCGTTGCATCACGCCGATTACGGTGAATCGCACGCCTCCAATGGCGACCGTCTCTCCGACTGCCGGTCGTCCGCTGAACAACTGCTCGCGAATTCGGCCGCCAAGAAAGACGACCCGGCGGCGCTCGATTTCATCGGTTGCGTCAATCCAACGGCCTTCGGAGGGTACTTCGTTGCGCATCTCACCATATTCGGGGCAAACGCCACGAACGGCGGCGGTGCCCACCATGCGGTCTCCGTAAGAGATGCCGGGACGTCGAACGGTTTCAAGGCAAGCGGTCTTCACCAAGGGCGCGGTGGCTTTGACCATGTCGATGTCGGCCTGCTCAAACACAACTTTCTTTCCGGCGCGCTGCCCGCCGGGTTGTTCGCTGGTCTGTTGCGGCCAGCAAATAACCACGCTTTTGCCGAACGCATTGAATCCGCTCACCAGGATGTTGCGAAAACTGCTGCCATAGGCGATCAGCAACGTAACCGTTGCGATGCCCCACACGATTCCCAGCATGGTCAGGAATGTGCGGGTGTAGTTGCGCTTCAGCGCAACCCAGGCTTCGAGAATGATTTCGGTAAGCATAAAAAGCAGCGGTCAGTGATTAGTGCTTAGTTGGCAGTGGGTAGCGATAGTCGTAAGTGCGTTAGAGTTTACTGACCACTAACAACTAGACACTAACAACTTTCTTTTCACCCTCCCGCCTCAAATCGCAATGCCTCAATCGGATCGATGGTGGCGGCTCGGCGCGCAGGCAGCAGCGCGGAAAAAACAGCAATCACTCCCAGCATGGCGCACGCCGTCAATCCTGATTTCCACGTGGGCACAAGCCCGGCGAAGAAATCCGGCATAGGAAGCAGATCGACCAGCCAGCACAACCCGTAAGCAATCCCCAAACCTATGGCCCCGCTCACGATCGCAATCACCAGGGCTTCCACAAAAAACTGCCTTAGGATGGCGCTTGCGGGGGCGCCCAAGGCTTTGCGAACACCGATCTCGCGAGTGCGTTCGCGCACTGCCACCATCATCACGTTCATCACACCGATGCCACCGAGGAATAGCGTCACCAGTCCGACAGCGCCCAGGAAATATTTCATGCCGTCGGTCATCTGGGTAAAAGCCTTGGCCTCCTGCACCGTGTCCCAGATGGGGCAAGCTTCCTTGTCCTTCGGATCGTAGTTGTGCATCTTCGCCAGCACCGCCCGAACCTGGCCTTTGCAGGCTTCGTGTTGCTGAACCGACTTCGGAGTGACGATCAGTTGATCGAAGGTGTTCGGCGTGCCCGGCGGTTTATCGGGGAAGTCGCGACGCATCGCGGCAAACGGAATGAAAACTTTGTTAACGTCCCATCCGTCGTAGCTGGAATCCTGCTTCTTCTTCTGCATGACTCCGATCACGAGGAAGGGGATATCGTTCAGATAAATGTTTTCGCCGATTGGGTTGCGGCCTTCAGGGAAGAGTTGCTTGGCGGCATCGGACCCGAGGAACGCCACCCTGCGGGCGTTCTTTTCGTCGTCCCAGTTGTAGTAGCGCCCGGAACCGACGGTCAGGCTGCGAATGTCGCCGAACTCGGGATAAGAGCCGGTGACCAAGAATGCAGCCGCATTGTAATTGCTGTGAGTGCGAACGTCCTCCTGCTCGAGCTCGGGCAGTGCATCCTTGCAGTCGGGAGCCTGGGTTTGCACGGCCTGCGCATCAGCGTCTTCCCAGTGGACCGAACGCCCGGCGCGCGCTCCGCCGGCCTGCAGGCTGGTGCGGCCATGGAACACGATCATGATGTCTTTGCCAAGATTGCGCGATTGTTCTTCCTGGCCTTTACGCAAACCTTCGCCCGCGGCCACCATCAGCACGATCGAGACGATCCCCCATGCAATCCCGAACATGGTCAGGAAAGTACGAAGCTTGTGCGACCACAGGGTGCGGAAAACGTCGCCAATGAGATCCCGTAAAACCATGATTCTGTTTGCCTAAGATTTGACGCATTCCCGGACGGAAGGTAAGCCGGGGAGGGCATCTGGGAATAGATACGCATGTGGGAGGGCTTTGGTTCACTCGGGGCTGGAAAGCAGCATCCGGAGGCTTGTCCGCGGCCTGGCAGACGAGCACAGGAATCGCAGCCTCATCAGCTACTCCCGGGGGATGAGTGCGTCGCCTTAGCAAGCGGGCATCCTAACCTGAGAAGGGGTTGACCAAGTACATATAATCAGATAATATGATTTTGTGAAAAGGACCATCAGCGTTACCGACGCGGCGCGTAATTTTGCTGACTGTGTCAATCGGGCTCACTATCAGAACGTCACGTTCGTGTTGCTCAAGGGCGGTACCCCAGTGGCGCGTATCGTTCCGGACAACGAGAAAGTTTGCACCGGGCGCGACCTGGGCTCTGTCATTTCGGGAACGAAGATTTCGTCGGCCGAAGCCAAGGCGTGGAGGCGCGATCTTCGTGCAGCACGCGCCCGCCTCAAGCCACTCTCTGATAAATGGCAATAATTCTGGATGCCGATGTAATTATCGGCGGCGAGAAGGGCACGTTTGACCTTTCAAGCTGGCTGGCAATACGTGGCGACGAACAATTCGAGATTGCAGGAATTACGGTTGCGGAGCTCTGGCATGGCGTGGAACGCGCGACGACGGCACAGAGGATGGCGCGAGAATCTTATCTGCGAGCGTTGCTCGCTGTCCTCCCCGTCATTCCCTACACCGAGCAGACGGCCTACTACCATGCCCGTATCTGGGCGCAGTTGGAATCTTCTGGCAAGATGATCGGCCCTTACGATCTGATCGTTGCTGCAACCGCGCTTGAGCGGGAAAGCGAGTTGGCTACGTTCAACAAGCGCCACTTCGCCAACGTTAAGGGATTGAAGGTGGTCGAACCCCAATAGGGTTATTCCCACCTGGTCTGCATGCGCTACCAGTTGTTCATCTTGTCTTACCCGCCCTCGCCCACCTTCAGCACCGCCAAAAATGCCTCTTGTGGAATGTCCACGCGGCCGATGCGCTTCATCCGCTTCTTGCCTTCTTTTTGTTTCTCGAGCAGCTTGCGTTTGCGGCTGATGTCGCCTCCGTAGCATTTGGCGAGCACATTCTTGCGCATGGCGTGCACGGTTTCGCGGGCGATAATTTTTGCGCCGATGGAAGCCTGAATGGGGACCTCGAACATCTGGCGCGGAATGAGTTCACGCATCTTCGAGACCAGCGCCTTGCCGCGTTCGTAAGCAAAATCGCGATGCACAATGATGGACAGCGCATCTACCGGGTCGCCCGCGACCAGGATGTCGAGCTTAACCATCGGCGACTCCCACGCTCCGGCGAGATGGTAGTCGAGCGAAGCGTATCCGCGCGAGACCGACTTCAGGCGGTCGTAAAAATCGAGCACAATTTCGTTCAGCGGCAGCTCGTATTGCAACATGACGCGATTGGATGTCACGTACTCGAAGCTCTTCTGCTTGCCGCGTTTTTCTTCGACCAGCGCCAGAATTCCGCCGACGTATTCTTCGTTCGTCAAAATTGTAGCGAGAATCACCGGCTCGTCGATCTTGTCGATTTCGCTGGGATCCGGCCAGCGTGACGGATTATCAACTTCAATCACCTCGCCGTCGGTCTTTGTAATTTGGTAACGCACGCTGGGAGCGGTGGTGATCAGATCCAGGCCGAACTCGCGCTCCAGCCGCTCCTGAATAATTTCCATGTGCAACAGGCCGAGGAAGCCGCAGCGGAAGCCAAAGCCGAGCGCCACCGAACTTTCCGGTTCAAAAAAGAAGGACGAGTCGTTGAGCCGCAGTTTTTCCAGCGCTTCGCGCAACTGTGTGTGCTCATGAGCGTCCACTGTATAGATGCCGGCAAAAACCATCGGTTTGATGTCTTCAAATCCGGGCAGCGGTTCAAAGGCCGGATTCGCATCGTCAACAATGGTGTCGCCGATTTTTGTATCAGCTACGTTCTTGATGTTCGCAATCAGAAAGCCGACCTCGCCCGCTTGCAGCTCGTCAACTTCCACCGGCTTGGGCGTCAGTGCGCCCAAAGTTTCCACGTCGAAGACACGGCCATTCGACCACAGCCGGATCTTCTGCCCCTTGCGCATCGATCCCTCAAAAACACGTACCAGCACAATCACGCCGCGATAGGCATCGAACCAGGAGTCGAAAAGCAGCGCCTGCAGCCGCCGCTCGGAATTGCCCTTCGGCGGATGCGTGCGCTTGACAATGGCTTCGAGAACATCGGGCACGCCCTCGCCGGTTTTTGCGCTAATGAGCAACGCATCGCTGGCGTCGAGCCCGACCGCGCTTTCGATCATTTCTTTGGTTCGAGCAATGTCAGCGCTGGGAAGGTCGATCTTATTGATGACCGGGATAATTTCGAGGCCATGATTGATGGCAAGATAAGAATTCGCCAGTGTCTGCGCTTCCACCCCCTGAGATGCATCGACGACCAGCAGGGCACCCTCACACGCCGCCAGAGACCGCGAAACTTCGTAGGAAAAATCGACATGACCAGGGGTGTCAATCAAGTTAAGCTGATAAATCTCGCCATCGCGCGCCGGATAAATCATGCGCACAGCGTGGGCTTTAATGGTGATGCCACGCTCCCGCTCCAGGTCCATCGAGTCGAGCACCTGGGCTTGCATCTCGCGCGCGGTCAGCGATCCAGTCAGTTCCAGCAGTCGGTCGGCAAGTGTGGACTTGCCATGGTCTATGTGCGCGATGATCGCGAAATTGCGAATGTGCTGGGGGTCCATAAGGGGAGCGGTTGAATATTGATTTTAGCAGGGGAATGCCGTGATACATGGTTTCCTCGGCCGCTCTCTGCCTGGAACAGGTAATATGTATCCTTCCGTCTGAGAGTAAAAATCCCCTGAGGAAAAACGATGCATCTTTCGATTTGCAGCCGGGCGTTCGGTAGTCGCGGTTCACGCAGCTTGCTGATCTGTTCCCTCCTGGCCGGCTCTGCCCTGTCTCTTTTCGCACAAAAACCGCAAAAGCCTTCCGGTCCATGGATGGATCCAAGGCTCTCGCTCGACGAGCGCGCCGCGATGGTCGTAAAGGTGATGACCCTTGACGAAAAGATCACGCTGCTGCATGGCACCGGAATGGAAGGTTTGGGGCCAATGAGTCCGCTGTCATCCGGCTCGAACGGTGGCGCGGGATATGTCGTCGGAATTCCGCGGCTGGGCATTCCCGCCATTCAGATGTCCGACGCGGCCTATGGTGTGCGGGCGAGCGGCAAGAACGGGCGCTACTCAACTGCGTTGCCGTGCAATCTGGCTGCCGCGGCGAGTTGGGACCCGCAAGCGGCTTATGAGTATGGGGCTCTGATCGGGCGTGAGTTGCGCGCGCAGGGTTTCAATATGTCGCTTGGCGGCGGAGTTGACCTCACCCGCGAGCCGCGCAACGGCCGCAACTTTGAATATCTTGGTGAAGATCCGATCCTCGCTGGCACGCTTGTAGGCCAACTGATCAAAGGCACGCAGGACCAGCACGTCATCGGCGACATCAAGCACTATGCTTTTAACGATCAAGAAAGCGGACGCAATGCAGTGAATGTAAACATCGACAAGCGATCGATGCGCGAGACCGACCTGCTGGCGTTTGAAATTGGTATTCGCGACGGTAATCCTGCCGGCGTGATGTGCTCCTATAACCGAGTGAACGGCGATTATGCCTGCGAGAACAAATATCTTCTGACTGACGTTCTGAAACAGGATTGGAAGTTCCCCGGCTTCGTCCTGTCGGATTGGGGAGGTGCACACAGCATTGCGAAAGCCTCGGCTGCGGGCCTGGATCACGAGGAGCCAAACGAATACTTTTACGGCGATGCGATGAAGAAAGCGGTTGAGTCCGGCAAGGTTCCCATGGTCCAGGTCGATGATCATGTGCGGCGAATTGTGCGCTCGATGTTTGCCGCGGGCGTGATCGACGATCCTCCGCAGAAAAGCGTGGTCGATGTTCTGGCTGGTCTGGCCACCGCGCAGCATATTGCCGAACAGAGCATGGTGCTGCTCAAAAATGAAAAGCAGCAGCTCCCGTTGAATGCAGCGACGGTGAAGACGATTGCTGTGATCGGCGGCCATGCCGACGTCGGCATGCTCTCCGGCGGCGGGTCGGCGCAAGTGGACCCTCCCGGCGGCAACGTAATTATGCCTCCGGGTCACCGCGAAACAATATGGGGAAAGCCGGACTGGTTTCCCACGTCGCCGATGAAAGCGATCATGGCAAAGGCGCCAAATGTAGATGTTATATATAACGACGGCAGCGATCCAAATTCCGCAGTAGCCCTGGCAAAGCGTACTGACGTTGCAATCGTTTTCGCATATCGCTGGGAGTCGGAAGGGCAGGACGCCGCCAGCCTTTCTCTGCCCGCAGGGCAAGACGATTTGATCGCGCAAGTAGCAGCGGCCAATCCGCATACCATCGTCGTACTTGAAACCGGCAACCCGGTTTCGATGCCCTGGGTCAACAACGTGAGCGCGATTCTCGAAGCATGGTTTGCCGGAAGCAGCGGCGATCATGCACTTGCCAATATTCTTTTCGGCGACGTCAATCCGAGCGGCAAGCTGCCGATCACGTTCCCGAAGTCTGAAGCCGATCTGCCGCACTTGAAAATCGCGCAGCCGCCTCCGAACAATGAAGGCCCTCCCGGCCCGGACCACTGGAAACACGTTCTGGAAGGACTGCCGGTTTTTCAAACCAACTACGACGAAGGACTGAAGGTCGGATACAAATGGTATGACGCGGAGAAGAAGCCAGTTCTGTTTCCTTTCGGCTATGGACTCTCCTACACGGCATACGAATATTCTGACTTGAAGGTAAGCCCCGGTGATCGCATCAAAATCAGCTTCACCGTCAAGAACGCGGGTGAACGCGGGGGCACTGAAATCGCGGAAGTCTATGCGGGTTTGCCTGCCAGCGCAGGGGAACCGCCGAAACGCCTCGTGGCGTGGAAACGAGTGGAATTGAATCCGGGCGAAAGCAAAGATGTGGCTGTCGAAGTCGAACCGCTGTTTCTTTCCGTGTTCAACACCGACCGCAATGCCTGGCAGCGTGTGGCCGGGGAGTACACGTTTTTCGTTGGTGGCTCATCGCAAGACTTGCCGCTGCATGAAAATACGGCTTTGCAGTAACCAGTGGGTGCCCGCGCAAATGACCAGTCGGGCTTCGTACTCTGGTCACCTTGTCTCACCGCTTCTTCGCCCCTAACCTGAGAACTCACTTCGTCAAGGAGAGTTCATGTACAAAAAGTGTCTTTATCTGCTGTGCGCCGCGGTGGCTCTGAGCCTGGGGCCGAATGCCCGGGCCGATCGTGATCACGACCACAACGGCGATCACGGCCATGGCAAAGCCTCTGCCCGCGAAAAGCACGAGGAGAAAGTCGAGCGTCATGAGGCCAGGGCTGAACGCCATTACTATCGCGAGCACGACCGTGAATTGCGCGGCTGGTATGTAGCCCATCATGATCGTCTGCCACCGGGTCTGGCAAAGCGCGACCGGTTGCCTCCCGGGTTGGAGCGGCAGATTGTCGTACGTGGAACATTGCCGCCGGGGTTGAGAACCCGGATGCACCCGTGCCCGGTGGAAGTTGAAGCTTATTTGCCGCCCGCGCCGGTGGGTTACGTGCACACGGTTATTGGCGGGAACATAGTGCTGGTAAACCGGAGAACATTCCTGGTCGTGGATGTGTTCCATTTCGAGTTGTAGGGATTTTCGTCAGTCATTGGCTAACATCAGTCAAGCCAGTCACGGCAGAATCGCCGGGCTGGCTTTTCTTACTGAGGAAACTTGAGTACGAGGGCGAGAGAACGGCGGGCGAGGGCGCCCGCCCCACACTGCCTTGCACACCGACCCACACTACTCCATGCTTGAGCCTAGCGGGTTATAACGGTATTTTTTGCCGTCCCAAAAGAGGGCGGAGGTCATCTGGTCGCCAGTAGCTTCTTCGACGTAAATTGCCGTACGGACCTTCTTCTTACTGACTCTCATTTTCTTTACTGAAACGCTTTTCACCGCCAAATTGATGATCACGAACTTGGCCAGAGGGGCGGCGGAGTGCCATGAATCAGTG
>DATJHT010000011.1:0-8316 GCA_035493765.1 Terriglobales bacterium | reverse complement strand
AGCCTTGAAGGGGCGCTCAGCCCAGCATATGATTCACCACAAGAAAAGCCAGCCTGCCAAACAAACATGAGTTTTCAAGTCGCAGCGAGAGAGCACGATCGCATCATTGTGGTCGATGTTGTGGGTAGACTCACGTTGACTGATAGTCGCACTCAACTGCGCGACCTTGTTCATGTGTTCACCAGCAAGGGCCACAAAAAATTCCTGATCAATCTTGAGGGCGTGGATTTCGTTGACAGCAATGGCTTAGGCGAACTGACCCGCTGCTTTTGCAGCGTCAGGCAAGCGGGCGGCGACATGAAACTTGTTCATGTCAATGCAAGGGTGCAAACCCTTCTTGAGATCACCAGGATAAACAGCCTATTCGACATCTACACCGAGGAGTACGCCGCTCTCGAAGCATTCCGGTGACCGCCGCCCACTAACTTCCCAGCGATCGTGAGTGTAATTGCCTGATTCTCGACAACTGTCTTCCAAAACCCCTTCTTCTCAGCTGCAAATCTCAACCACGTAACTGGACGGTCCATGCCTTTGGAGAGCGGCCGCGCTGAGCGCCAGTTTCAGGGCCGATGGAGGTACTTGCTTGGTAATTGGAGAAAATCTCACCTATTGAATATCACCCTCCGTTGCATAACGCCGGTTGCGAGCATGGAAGATTGGTAAGGCTCTCCGCTCTGCGCTGCTTTGATTTCGTCCCGCTACTTCGCATACTGCTTAAAGAAACTGTCGGCCTTCCATTCTGGACGATGATTGTCATTGGCGACGTCGATCACCAATGCTCGGACCATCTCTTCGTAGCTGGCTTCGGTATTGAGATTCACCGGCTGACTAACATCGTCAGAAGGGGCGTGGTATCGGGTGTGCCGCCACTCGCGCAGGGCAGCTGCTTCCGCAGAGCCAGGAGCAGCGCCCACATCAATCATCAAGGCTGGAATTCCGCGGACAATGAAGTTGTACTGATCGCTGCGAATAAAAATGTTGCGCTGCGGTTCGGGATCGGCTTGGATGGGGACGCCGATCGACTGCGCGGCTTCTTTGACCCGGTCTCCTAAATCAGATTCAGCAAGACCATAGACCGTAAAAACTTTCAGTGGAATGATCGGCAGGTACATGTCGACATTGATGTCGGCGATCATGGACTTGATCGGCACCGTTGGGTGCGCGGCAAAGTACTTCGATCCCAGCAAGCCCTTTTCTTCACCTGTTACCAGCACGAACAGCACCGACCGGCGAAGATTGGCGGAGTCTTTGCGCAGACTTGCCGCCATATCCATCAGCAGGGCGCTGCCGGAACCGTTGTCCATGGCACCGTTGTAAATGGGATCGCCGTTCACGGGCGCGCCAACACCTATGTGATCAAGGTGCGCGGAGAGAACCACGTATTCATTTTTTAGTGCGGGATCATTTCCGGGCAACTTGCCGACCAGGTTTGCCGACTCCACTTTGTTGATGTCAACCTTTGTCTTGGCTTCGAGCGATGTCGCGAGCGGGAAACGCGGCAGCGGCTTGTGTTCTTTGGCCAAGGCTGAGATCTCGGCGAAAGTATGGCCTGACCCCTCGAAGAGCTTTTCGGCTTTATCTGGATTTACGTACGCGCCGAGTTGATCGCCTTCAGTCTCTGCGAATTCGGGATAATCAAGATCCATAGAGGGCTCCGCGCGATTCAATGCGATGCGTGCCCAGGGAACTTCGACTAACGCCGGATTCATGATGGTGATCATTCCGATTGCGCCGACGCTCTTGAGCGTCTTCCATCTTTCGGCGAGAGTTTGATAGTGCGAGGCGACGGCGCCCGAAACACCTGCAGGAGATCCCGAGATGACGACCACGAGTTTCCCCGTAACCTCAAGGCCGGCGAAATCGTCATAGTTGGCTTCGGGAATTTTCAATCCGTAGCCAACGAAAACCAGTCCTGCCTCTACATGAGGCGCAGGCATGATGCGCGCACTGATGATCGCGTCATCGCCGAGCACGAGCGGTTCGCGTTTGCCGCGATTGATCAACGTCAAACTGGATCCGCTTTCGACAATTTTGCGAGAAACGAACTTGACCGGCTGGTAAAAACCTTTCAGTCCCGCGGGTTCAACTCCGGCGGATTTCAACTGTTGAATGGCGTACTGCTGCGCAGCGTGTTCCCCTGGGCTGCCTGTAGCGCGGCCTTCTAATTTGTCGTCGGCGAGAAACTTAACCCGGTTCCACCAGGTCTGGCCATCGAAGTGAGGGCGGTTCGAGGGTGATTGCGATTGCGTCTGCTGGGAGAGTGCGAATCCAGAAAAAATAAATGTAACGAACAGTAAAAGGGATGCAGCTTTCAATCGTTCCTCCTGACCGGCGCACTAGGATAGCAGCACAGCCGCGGTTATCACTATCCCGCACACCTGCGCGAAGATCGAACCATCATCGGCGGCTGGAAATGCCGGACTCTCAAGTAGAATAAGGGCTTGCAACGGATGCCAATCAGACCCCGCGGTTCCCGCGTGCAATGCCGACCGCATCACGCACACGAACTTAGTTCCTGGTGGAGTCACGCATGCGCCAACTGACGCGCCTGCTGCGTTACCTGCTGCCGTACCTGCTGCAGTTGATTACTGGCTCGTTGATGTTAGCGGCGGTCGGTCTTTTATTCACCTTTCGCCTGGTGCTGCTGCGGCCAATTCTCGACCGTGTTCTCAATCCTTCTTCGGGTTCCGGTGACATGCAACTGTTGGCCATTCCAGCCACCCACCACGTAATTTATCTGCAGACGTTTGTTCCGGCGCGGATTCACAGCGTGTGGAGCATCATTGCCTATGCCCTGGTTCTGTCATCGTTGCTGAAAGGGATTTGTGATTACGCCGGAACCTATCTGGTGAATCACGCCGGGTATGGGATGATCACCAGCCTGCGCAACGATTTGTATGAATTCATTCTCAAGCGGTCTTCCGCATTTTTCCAGAGACACTCGACCGGCACATTGACCTCTACCATTGTGAACGATATTGAGCGCGTACAGTTTGCCATGTCGAGCGTCCTGCCGGAGTTCCTGGAGCAGTTCTTTACTTTTGCTTTTACTGCTTACGCGGTAGTTGCTCTCGGACATAACCTCGCGTGGATCCTGGTGGTGTTTGTACCGTTCATTCTTTATTCAGCCCGGCGCATCGGGATTCGCGTGAGGCACACCACCCGTCGTGGCCAGGACCAACTAGCGGACGTGCAGAACATTCTTCAGGAAACGATTACGGGAAATCGAATCGTGAAGGCTTTCAGTATGGAGGCCTGGGAGATCGCGCGTTTCCGCAACGCCGCTCGCAAGCTGTTCAAAGCCAACATGAGGTCAGTAGCCGCTTCCGCAGTAAGCTCACCGCTGATGGATATATTCGGTGCGATAGCGGTGGCCCTGCTGTTGGCCTTTGGCCGCGATCAGGTCAAGAGCGGATATATGTCACTGGGAATTTTTGCGGCGTTCATCGGCCTGGTATTCAGTCTCTACAATCCGGTGCGCAAATTTGCAATGTTCTACAACAATTTCCAGCAGGCCCTGGGCGCGTCATCGGAAATTTTCAAATTCATGGATGTCTCCGACGAGGTCCAGGAAAAACCCAATGCGCTCTCGCTCCCGCCATTTTCCAAGAGTATCGGGTTTGACGACGTCACCTTCTGCTATGAGTCGGATGGCGTGCAAAGACAAGTACTGCACCATATTCAACTGGAAGTCAAAGCCGGGGAGATTCTGGCGCTGGTCGGTTCGAGCGGCGCTGGCAAGAGCACGCTGGTTTCTTTAGTGCCCCGCTTTTTCGACGTGACCACGGGCCGCATCGTGATCGACGGACACGATATCCGCGATGTGACTTTGAACTCGTTGCGATCGCAGATCGGCGTCGTCACCCAGGAGACTGTGCTTTTTAATGACACATTGCGCAACAACATTGCGTACGGTCAGCCCGCGATTTCACAAGCAAGTGTGGAGGCTGCAGCCCATGCCGCGCTTGCCCACGACTTCATCATGGAACTTCCCGCCGGTTACGAGACGGTTATCGGAGAAAAAGGTGTGCGACTCTCGGGGGGCGAACGTCAGCGGATTGCCATTGCTCGCGCCTTGCTGAAGAACGCGCCGATTTTGATTCTCGACGAAGCTACCTCGGCTCTCGACAGCGAGTCGGAATCCTTGGTTCAATCGGCGCTACAGAATCTGATGTCGGGCCGCACCGTGGTGGTCATTGCCCATCGTCTCTCCACGGTGCGTCGAGCGGACCGAATCGTGGTCATCGAAAATGGAAGCATTGCCGATATTGGAACACACGAAGAACTGATGCAGAAACTCGGGACCTACCGCCGGCTGTATGATCTTCAATTCATCGATGTCGAGCAGCCGCGGCCAGTGGCTCAACCGCAGGAAGCCGGAAAATTCTGATGGCCATCCGATCCATGACCGGGTTCGCGCAAGTGAAGGGACTGGCAGGCAATCTGGCGTTCAGCTTGTCAGTTAAGTCTGTAAACCATCGATTTCTCGATTTGCACTTCCGGCTGCCGTCGTATTCCGATGCGCTTGAAATGGCATTGCGCCGGGCGCTGAAGGAAAAACTGGCGCGCGGCCATGTGGATGTGAATCTTTCGTTCGATCAAGGCGCCGGCGCGATGGCGCTGAATCGGCCACTGGTTTCGGCTTATGTGCAGGCCTTCCGCGCGGCGGCGGCTGAGGTCGGAATCGCGGCGGAGCCTGATTTAAATGCTGTGTTACGGCTGCCGGGCGCGCTCGATGGTGGCTCGGGTCCACCTGACGAGGAACTTGCTCCCGCCGTTCTTCCCAAATTGGAAGAAGCTCTGGAGCGGCTGAACCATATGCGCGAAGAGGAAGGCCGTGCGTTAGAGCGGGAGTTGCGCGAACGAATGGCTCATATCCTTTTAGCCTGCGGCGAAGTTAAAAAGCACCGTGACGCGGTACTAAAAGGATACACAGAACGCCTGAACACGAGACTTCAGGAGTGGCTGGGCGCCTCGGTGGCGCCGGAGCGAATTGCGCAGGAAGCTGCTCTGCTGGCCGATCGCAGCGACATTCACGAGGAACTCGTGCGTTTGGAGAATCACGTGCAGCATTTTTTGGGACTGCTTGACTCCGAAGGCGAAGTGGGGAAAAAGTTAGACTTCCTGCTGCAGGAACTCAATCGTGAAGCCAACACTCTAATGTCGAAAACCTCGGGGCTGGCCGGAGACGCAGTGCGAATCACGGAAGCAGGGCTGGCGATGAAGTCCGACATCGAGAAGGCGCGCGAGCAAGTGCAGAACATCGAATAATGACTAGCGTGTTCATCATTTCGGCGCCTTCGGGATCGGGGAAATCTACGCTGGTGGGGCGAATCCGCGAAACTGTCCTGAACCTCGAGTTTTCGATTTCTTACACAACCCGCAAGCCGCGCGGGGCCGAACAGAATGGCCGCGAGTATTTCTTTATTTCCCGCCAAGAGTTCGAAGCCATGATTCGCAATGGTGAATTTCTCGAGTATGCCAGGGTTTTTGAGACCGACTATTACGGCACCGCTCGCCGCTTTCTGCAAAAAGCTGAAGACGAAGGAAGCGACCTGTTGCTTGATATCGATGTGCAGGGCGCGGAGCAGATCAAGCGCAAACTTCCTAATGCGGTGAGCATTTTTATCATGCCGCCTAATCGCAGCGAACTCGAACGGCGCCTGCGCGAGCGCAGTCAGGATTCCGCAGAGGTCATTCAGCGAAGGCTGGAAACAGCCCGCCGCGAGATTGAGAATTACGAAAAATACGACTATATTTTGGTGAACGACCGGTTGTCTGATTCGGTGAAGGCTCTGGAGGCGATTCTGCTCTCGGAGCGGCAGAAGCGAAGCGGGCAGCGGGATTCAGAGTTGTTGGCGCGGGCGGAGATTTGCCGCCTTGACCAAAGTCGAGAACGGCTGCAACCTATTCTGCAGTCGTTTCAGGAAACCGCCGCCGGTGGCGGGAAGTAAAGCAGGGGAGAAATCCAATGAAGTTGATCAACGGTTTCGACAGCAACTATCGGTACATTCTGGTGGCGGCACGGCGCGCACGCCAGTTACAGGGGGGAGCGCCACCTGTAATCGACACAATTTCGCGGAAGCCCTGCCGAATTGCGCAGGACGAAATCAAGGCCGGAAAAGTGAAATGGATTATCCCCGAGACTCCCGCGTCGCCGGTGGAGGTCGCGGGTGAAATGCTCGATAAGGCGATCGGGGAAAATTGAGCTGTTAGCTTCCGGCTGCAAGCTACTAGTAAACAATGTGTTCGCCGAGTGCGCTACAGCGCGGAAGTAATCTCACCGTCGCGTTTGTGAGGTTGCCCCTAAAAAGTCAGCGGCTAATAGCTGGAAGCTCTCATGAAAATCGCCCTCGGAGTTTGTGGCGGAATAGCTGCATACAAGGCGGCTGAAATCACCCGCCTGTTGCAGGATCGCGGTATCCGGGTGCAGGTCGTCATGACCAACTCCGCCCAGGAGTTTATTCGCCCTCTCACCTTTGCCGCCCTTTCCGGAGAAAAAGTCATCACCAGCATGTTCGCGGCTGAGGCCGGCGCCGAAGCGAACATTGATTCCGCCATCGAGCACATTGCCGTAGCGCAGTCCATCGACGCGCTGCTGGTCGTTCCCGCAACCGCGGATGTTCTGGCGAAATTCGCGCAGGGGATCGCCAATGATTTCCTGACCACGCTTTATCTTGCAACGACCGCGCCGGTAGTGGTTGCTCCAGCGATGAATGTGAACATGTGGGAACATCCCGCGAACCGGCAGAACCTTGAAATCCTGCGTAAACGGGGCGTGACCATTGTTGAGCCCGGCAGCGGATACTTGGCATGCGGCATGACTGGCCCGGGAAGGTTGGCGGAGAACGAAGCCGTCATTGCTGCAGTAATGCAGGCGCTCGGATGTTCGCAGGACTTGGCAGGTGAGACCGTCTTAATCACTGCCGGCCCTACGCGGGAAAAGATCGATCCTGTCCGCTATCTAAGTAATCGATCGAGCGGGCGCATGGGATACGCTCTTGCCGAAGCCGCGTTGCGCCGCGGCGCGCGAGTCCTTTTAGTAAGCGGGCCGACGGCGTTGAAGCCGCCGTTAGCAGCGGAAGTGACGCAAGTTGAATCCGCCGGTCAAATGCTCGAAGCTGTGCTTTGCCTCTTGCCGGAGTCATCCATTGTTGTTAAGACTGCGGCGGTTGCCGACTACGCAGTCAGCCGCCCGCCGGAGCAAAAAATCAAACGCTCGGGACCGTTGACTCTGGAACTTGAGCCGACGAAGGACATCCTGTCCGAGATCGCGCGGCGGAAAACGTCGCAAATGGTAATCGGATTTGCAGCCGAGACCGAGAATGGACTCGAGAATGCGCGCCGAAAGCTGGCTTCGAAATCGCTCGATGCCATTGTGCTCAACGATGTCTCGCGCGAGGGTGTGGGCTTCGATTCCGATCGCAACGCCGTCACCATCCTTACCTCTTCCGAAAACATCGACGTGCCGGAAACCACCAAGTGGGAAGTCGCACAGCGCGTTCTGGACGCCGTGGTGGAACTGAAGAAGAAGCTGTCACCTGTCAGCTCTTAAGCTTGCGACCTTGGCAGGTTCGTCTCGCTCGCTTTCTAAATTTTTTGCCACCTGTGCGAAGCAAACCATCCTCTTCCTCAACCCATCTGCATTACAATTCTGGCAATGCCTTCCACGCTTGACCCGCAACTGCGACGCGCTATCGCCGACCGGGTCCGTTATTACAGAGATCTTGGGATTTACGATTTGTACCGGAGGCCGGAGGCTGCGCAACCGGCTCAGATGCCCGCGCTGGCCGGCGATGAGGAAGAACAGCGGGCAGGCGCAACGCGCATCGAAGACTTCACTTTCCCCATGCCTAAATCCAAAGTAAGCATCAGTGATCCCGCATCAGCGCTGCGTCTTATCCGCGAAGACATTGGCGACTGTACCCGCTGCCGGCTGCACAAACAAGGGCGCAAGCAGATAGTTTTCGGAGTGGGCAATCCTAAAGCAGAGCTGATGTTCATCGGCGAAGCGCCGGGCGCGGACGAAGATGAGAAGGGCGAGCCTTTCGTGGGACGCGCCGGGCAACTGCTGACCAACATGATTAAGGCCATGGGCCTGAGCCGCGAAGAGGTTTACATCGCGAATATCATCAAGTGCCGTCCGCCGGGCAACCGCACACCAGAACGCGACGAATGCGAAACCTGCTCGCCATTTCTTTTTCGCCAGATCGAAGTCATTAAGCCGAAGGTTATTGTGGCGCTGGGCGCGGTGGCCGCCAAAACCTTGCTGGCCGTGAACGCATCCATGGGCGAGCTGCGCGGACGCTGGTACGA
>DATJHT010000010.1:0-5226 GCA_035493765.1 Terriglobales bacterium | reverse complement strand
GGTAACCCGAGCGACTACGCCGGAATAGAGCGATGCCGCTCCTGTCACAAGCCTGAGTACCGGGAGTACCAAAAAACTGCGCACGCCAAGGTTTCAGTCCCCGGCAAGGACTACGTATCCGGGTGCGAAGTGTGTCACGGTCCGGGAAAGGCCCACGCGGACGCCATCGAATCGGCCGAAGGCGACGAAGGGAAAGAGAAGCGAGCTCTTGAAGAGCATCCTATTTTCTCGTTTGCCGTGAATGCCAAGATCTCCACGGCTTTGCAGCAATCTCCGATTTTTCATTTCCGCTCGAATTCCAAGGAAAACGCGGCGCGCTGTCTGCTGTGCCACGTGAGCAGCAAGCAGCAGGAGTTCTTTGAGCACTCCGCCCACGTCGCCCACGGAATGTCATGCGATCAATGCCACACTTCGCACCTGGTCACTGAGGTCAAGGACCAGAGCAAGGGTGGTCTTATCTCGCCGCAAGGTCATTTCTTCCAGGTCCCGCAGCTTCCGGACGAAGTCCGCTGGCTGCACAGCAGTCTTTTGAAGCAGTCCGAGCCCGCACTGTGCTTTAGTTGTCATGGCAATGTGCAGGCTGAGTTTGCTTTGCCCATGCATCACCGCGTCCCTGAGGGCCTGGTTAAGTGCAGCGATTGTCACAATCCGCACGGATCTCTGAATCACGCCAGCTTGAACAAGCTGAATACTGAAACCTGTGTGAATTGCCACGCGGAAAAACGCGGCCCTTATATCTACGAACATCCGGCAGCGAAGGTGGAAGGCTGCACTTCCTGCCACACGCCCCACGGCAGCACCAACCGCATGTTGCTGGTGCGGCGTGAAGGAAGACAGCTTTGCCTGCAATGTCATACCGGGTTCCATGATCAGGCTGGGGTACCCCATGGCCGTCTCGGCTTCCAGACCAGTGGCGAATGCACGCGCTGTCACGTGGCCATCCATGGCTCAAATCTTGATCCGAGTTTGCTGCGATGAAGACCGGAGGCGTTATGAAATCAATTCGCCAGATCCTGACGTTCGGCGCCGGGCTTCTGCTGTTGTCTTGCATAGCGCCGGCGCAGAATACGCGGGACGGTTACGAAGCTCCGCCCATTGATTTCGCCGGTTTCCAGACCCAAGGTTCAGCCAGCGTGGGCTACCGCTTTACTGACATCAAAGGCTATAAGCCGATGTACCGTCAGTTGTTCGACCTCGAGAGCGGCCCTCGTCTATTGGACTTCAGCATGTTCGGCGAAGCCAAGGAAGGCGAACATCCATTTGCCGACGACTATTCCCTTTCTATGAGCGGGCTGGGCGGCGATCCTTTCCCCACAGCGCAGCTGACCGTAACCAAGCACAAACTATTCGACTTCCGCGCGAACTGGCGGCAGGCTTATTACTTCTGGAACCAGAATGACAATGTAGTGCTGCCTATCACGGCCGCTGCGCCGGCGCTCTCAACCGGATTGACCGACCACCACAACTGGGACACCGTCCGCAAGTTTGGCTCGGTTGACCTGACGGTTCACGCCACCGACCGCCTGCGCTTCAATTTCAATTACTACCGCACTACCGACAGCGGACCGACGTTCACGACCATCTCCCCTGATTTTCTGGGATCGCCGGGTTTCTGGGGCAGTTACGCGCGCGGGAATCCGTATCCGCTGTTCGCTCCCATCAGCGACGAAACCAATCGTTTCACCGGCGGCGCGGATTACACCTATCGCACCTGGACTTTCCACTACGCGGTCGGTTATCAAAGCTCGACCGCGAACATGGACGTAAACAATGTGAGTTCGCCCGAATTCAGCATCGATCCTGCCACGGCGTCAACTCTCGAGCCCCTGTCAAACTTCACCTGGTCGCAGTACCGGCGGCTGACTACTCCCATCAGCGAATTTTCTTTTCTGGGTAAACCCATCAAGCGCCTGGAATGGCGTGGCAGTTATCTCTTCTATCGTTATGCGGGACCGGTGAGTTTTGACCAGTCCTTCAACGGGGTTGCTCCCAACAGCACCAACGTGCAAACGCCCTATGCTGTCAGCCAAAGCGTGCGCGGAAATCTGGTGGAACCGGACCACATCATTAGCCAGGGTTTTACCTACGACATCAACAGTTGGTGGAGTGTTTCAGCCGATTATCGCTACTCGCATCAGACCAGCGAAGGCACGGGTACCTTTAACAGCCTGTTCAATGGAACCACTCCCGCGACCAACGCCGAAGACATTGTCTGGCGGAATAACCTGAGCGATCTGCACGTCACCATGGACTTCACTCCGATTGGGACCCTGGTGATTCGACCCGGTGTCCACTTCATGAAGTATGACGTGGCAACGTTTTCTGCAGGGGTAGAAGATGACGGCCTGAGCCACACTATCAAGAGCGCCTCGCCGGAAATCAGTTTTGGTTACGAACCGTCGAAGATTTTCAGCATCCGGGGTGACTTGCACAGCACCGACAGTGGTTTCTCATACACCGCAATTACACCCCACACCCAGGTTGGAGGGCATGCTGTAATAAAAATCCATCCTATTGCCAGGTTTTCGATTGAGGACGAACTCAGCGCGAGCAGCAGCAAGTTGCTGGACTCTTCCTACCAGAACAACGTCCGGGCAAATTCGCTCACACTCTCGTATGCCTTGAACGATCGTTTCTCGATCTTCACTGGTTTCAGTTACGAAAGCCTCTACGCTCAGGGCGAGATTGTATATATTCGCGGCACGCCGCCTCTCAACGACTTCCTGCGCGATCAGGAAATCAATCGGGTATGGCAGGGCGGGATTGAAGTCAAGCCGGTGAAGCGGTTCGCGGCACGCCTCAGCGGCAACTACGACAATTCCAGCGGCGTCGGCCAGATCAGCGGCGAGCCTCCGGCCTACGGTCCCGTGACCTGGCCGCTGGTGACCGGCACTGTGTCTTACGATTTTCCCCGTGCGGGCAAGCTCTCCATTGATCTGCAGCGGACTTATTATGCCCAGCAGATCGTGACGGTAAACAATTTTTCCGCTAACTTATTAACCATTCGCTGGACGCGGGATTTCTGACATAATCGCAAGCGGTTTGATTACGAGCACGATGATGATGCAGGAGGATAAGAATGGGCCAGGTGCATAAAAGATTGCTGCGGATATTGGCGCTGACCGGGCTGATGGTCGCGATGTATGTCAGCTTCTCGAGTTCGCTTTTTGCCCAGCAGAGCGCCGAGGACAACTACAACAAGAAGTGCGCCGTTTGCCACGGCAAGGACGGCCTGGGCAACACCGCTAAAGGCAAAAAAGTCCACGTCAAAGATGTGCACGCGAACATGAAAGATTCTGAGGCCGACATGATCAAGGCCGTCACGGACGGCAAAGGCGACGACATGGATTCATATAAAAACGAGTTCAACGCCGAGCAGATCAAGGCCCTGGTGGATTACTACCGGAGTTTGGGAAAGTAAGCGGCAACTCAATAATCAGCACTCAGCAATCGGTACTCAGGGTTAAGGCCCAGTTTAGACGCTGTTTGATGGCTACTCGCTCAATACGCACTGTCCAATGACTGCTGAACACTGACTGCTGAGTGCCGAATGCTGAGCCGCTGATTTATAAATGAGATTCCTCTCCCCCACCGTTCTCGAGATTCTGTTTATCGCGATCGCTCTGGCCCTGGCAGCGCTGGTCGGTCTGCGGGTTGAGCTGACGCGTGTCCGCGGCGGAAAAATCCTGGCGTTCGTGACTCTCTTTATCCTGCCGGTGCTGGCCGCCGGACTCGGTTTCTCCGAGCACATGGAGCGCGCCGAAAGCACGCAGTTCTGCCTCTCCTGCCACGTTATGCACGACTTCGGCCAGAGCCTCCACGTGGACGATCCCAGCTACATTCCAGCCAAGCATTTTCAGAACAACCTGGTGCCGCGCGACCGCGCCTGCTACACCTGCCACACCGACTACGCGATGTTCGGCACCGTGCACGCCAAGCTACGCGGGCTGCGCCATCTCTATGTTCAGTACCTCGGCAAGACCCCGAAGCCGGAGGAAATTAAACTCTACACGCCATTCAATAACCGCGAGTGCCTGCACTGCCACCTCGGCATGCGGGTCTTCGAAGAGCAAGCCAAACACAACAAGACCCCTGAGATGATGCGGCAAATTGTCTCCAACCAGATGTCCTGCACGACCAGCAAGTGCCACGACACCGTTCACGACGTGGCTTCGCTGAAAGACGCAACCTTCTGGAAGGGAGCGCAGTGATGCCTGATACCGCCGGTGCGACCGCCAGCCCGAACTCACCGACCGAAAGACGCGTACGCCTGGCGTCCGTCCTCGTCTGCCTGGGCCTGCTGGTCCTGCTGCTGACCTTGGTCCGAATTCATCCTCTGGCATTTGTTGCTTTCACCGTGATCGGCTGCCCACTTCTGCTTGCAGGAATCCTGCTCTTTCTCTATTCAGTGGTATCCCACTCTTCGCAGGCGTGATTCTTATTGTTCAAACCAAAACGGACCTGTTCAGCGCTTCGCGGTCTAATCGCGGTTGCGGCCAATGCTTATGGCCAATAGAATCGAGTCTGGCGTTGTGCTTCCGCACCGAGCAACGCTTCCCATCCAGTATCGGAGAGATGGCCGAGTGGCTGAAGGCGCACGCTTGGAAAGCGTGTTTAGGGGAAACTCTAACGTGGGTTCGAATCCCACTCTCTCCGCCATTACTTTTGTTATCTAGCACTTACCTCGTGGTGATACCTAGACTGATACCAGTTCAGGAAAGGGTCACCCATGAACCGCGAGTGCAACCTCACTAAGCGTGTAATGACGCGAAACGGGCTTCGTTACTGCCCCGTCGCATTTTCTGCGAACGGCCGTGTTAAACCGGATATGGTGCTGGTCAACGGCGCCCCCGAGCGACACCCCGAAGGCGCGTACTACTTAGAGTGGCGCGAGCACTCCAAGCGCGTCCGCTTGTCAGTCGGTAAAGACGCCGCCGACGCGAGCGCGAGACGGCTTCGCAAAGAGGCCGAGTTGAACGCGGCAAATAATGGTATTGCCGTGGTGCCTGAGAACGGCAAGAACGGGCGAAGGTCGATCGCGACAGCCGTCACCGAGTACCTGGAAGAAACAAGACTCAGCAAGAAGCCTAAGACGTTCGCGGCGTACAGCACAGCGCTGGCCTATTTCGTTGAATCCTGCCCAAAGCTGTTTCTCGAAGATATTGATCGCAAGGATCTGCTGAAATTTTCCGCGTTCCTGCGCGATGCGAAGGAGCAGTCTCCAAG
>DATJHT010000009.1:0-8062 GCA_035493765.1 Terriglobales bacterium | reverse complement strand
ACCAATCAGCCCACCGATCAGGGCGCCTACGGATTTGGCGATTTGAATCCGACTTTCTTCTTCGCGCCGTCGAAGGCAAGCAGACTCATATGGGGTGTCGGGCCAGCGTTCGTGTTGCCCACGGCCACCAACAGCTACCTTGGACAAGGCAAGTGGAGCATTGGACCGTCGGTCGTGGCGCTGGCTCAGCCTGGCAAATGGACGCTTGGTGCTCTCGTGAATAACGTCTTCTCGGTCGGTGGCCAATCCAGTCGAGCCGACGTGAACCAGATGCTCTTTCAGTACTTCATCAACTACAACCTCAAGCATGGCTACTACATAACTTGGCAGCCGACGCTGACTGCAAATTGGGAAACTGACGAAGGCCGATGGACTGTCCCATACGGCGGCGGTATCGGAAGAATCATGAAACTCGGATTCCAGCCAGTAAATCTGACTGCGCAGTTTTACGGCAATGGCGTCCATCCTGCAAATACTTCGTCATGGAGCATGCGGCTTCAGATCGCGTTTCTATTTCCCAAGCTGACCAAGGAACAACAGAAAATGATGATGGAGCAGAAACTGAAACAACTGAACGCGGAACAGCCAAAGAAATAGATCTGCGATTCCATCGCGGTAAAGGGGGGCCTGACCTCACTCGTTCGCGCTAAGATAACTAACCTTTGGTGACGCGTCGAATACAACCTGATCGTGCCACCAAAGCCCTTCGAAGAAGGCGCGTGTCATCTCGAGGTCCACGGATTGCTTTGAGTGCGACGATGTTGCCTCTGTAATCTCGCGAACGTTGCGATTCCCATCGATCGCATCAAACACTTGCTTTTCTGTTGGTCCAATAGGCATAAACAGATCTCTGTACGTGTGACCTTGGTTAATCAAGACTGCGGCAGCACCAGCAGGGAGCCGCTCTTGAACACAGATCGTTTCTGGCATTCGAATGGGGACGTATCCAAGAAAGGCATCACCGGCGAAACTGATCTGCGAAAAGGATGGAGCATCATCTCTATATGCGACAAGGCTGTGCCGGAGCATCGTCCCCCGGAATAATTCGATCGCGGCGTATTGCTCAGCAAGCGAAAGCCGCACAAGACGATCTACCTGCGGAAGGCTGGCAATGACTCCGCAACGAAGACTATACGGCGCTTGCTTGATCCACCGTCCAAACGTGAGTCCACCCTTTTCGATGAAGTCAAGCAATTGCGGCACAGAATAGGCACGATCCAGCGGGTGTAATAACGCATCGGCAAGCGCGGCCTCGTGTCGAAAATCCGGCGCTTGATGCAGCAAGCTCTCGAGCGGATGCCCCGGAGGCAGCATGCTGAGTGCGCTGATGAGATCACGGATATCCCCATCTGTGGCCCGGATACCCATCCTTCGACAGAACTCCTGCAGCATGTAGATCCCAGTGCGTCCGTAGGGCGCGTACACCATAAGGTGCATTGCACCGTCAGGTTTAAGAACAGAGCGCAGAGCCTTGAGGCCCGCGTCGGGATCTTTCAAATGATGAAGCACTCCCGTGCACACGATCTGATCGAAGCATTGGTCAAGCTGACTTGCTTGTTCAATGCCAAGTTGATGGACCTGGAGGTTCTTCAGGTTGTGCGTTCGCTTCAGGTCTTCAGTACAGCGAACACTCGTTGCGCTGAAGTCCATTCCCGTAACTTGCGCGCGTGGCCAACGCATAGCGTGCTTTGCCGCCTGGGAAGTCCCACAACCGGCGACGAGGATTGATTGCTCCTCGCTATAGGAACGCGACGGCCAGAAGAGATGAAAATCTGCTCGACGCTTCAGCGGGGCGCTCCAGGTGCGCGCGTAATTGGCCAGGCTATCGACAGGACGAGGATACGGATAGCGTTCGTAAAAGTCCTGCACATGCATGGACACGTCGGAACTGGACAATACTCCTTCGGAATCTTTGGCGACGGTCATTCTGTTTTGAATTTCACCCACTCATCGGGAATCCCTCGTTCCTCAGAGCACCCTAATTGGGCTCATTCTAGTTCTGGAACTGTCAAAATTTACAGGTGTCAGGAGGCAAATCGACTCTGCCTCCGCCCAGAGCTTCCAATTTGATGTTGGGCTATCACAAATGACAGTTTCATTCATAAGCTGCTCATGGTGGACTAACCAGCGGACACCAAAGCCGGGACGGTTAGGGTCGACAAGGACACGAGCGTCCAGGTTGCCGGAACAGTCGAGCGGACGGCGGTGGGGAGGAAATATGGAGAGGGCAGTCCGGACTTACATGAGTATCGCACTTACGTCCCTTCTGGCTATTGGAGCTTTTGCAGGGTTCGTTCACACTGCGAGTGCACAGAATCCAGAAATGCAGCAGCGAGTTGCAGAGATCAAAGAAGCATCCGCCAAAAACAAACAGGCCCTCATGTCCTACAGCTGGAATGAGCAGGTCACGATCAGCCTCAAAGGCGAGGTGAAAAAAGTTCAGCACTATCAGGTACGGCTCGGGCCGGACGGTCAGCAGCAGAAAACCTCACTGGACCCGCCGACCGAAGCGGCTCCCCCGAGCGGCGGACGAATGAAGCAGAAAATAGTAGCGAAGAAAAAGGAAGAGTACAAGGACTACGGGGAAGACATGAAGGCCCTGGCGCAGCAGTATGCGCCGCCGGATCCCGCGAAGATACAGCAGGCCGCTGCTGCGGGCAACATCACCCTGGGTACAGTCGCCGGCGCACCAGGTCAAGTACAGCTGGTGATTCGCAACTATCTGAAACCCGGAGATTCGATGACTCTTGTTTTTGACAAGGCTCAGAAGTCGATTGTGAGTGTACAGATTGCTTCCTACATGGATGATCCAAAGGATGTAATGAACCTGACGGTGCAGTACAGCAAGCTACCCGATGGAACCAATCACATTGACAGTATCGTTGTTGATGGCGTGAGCAAGCAGTTAAACGTCGCGATCAAGAATTCCAACTACGCGCACGTTTGAGTTCTGAATTCTGGACGAAGGTTCCCGGTCGTCGCATTACCAACGCCATCCCTGATGTTTTGGGGATGGCGCTGTTGCGCTTTGCCTGCGAACCGTATTCAAGACACACAACAGACTTTGTTTGCCAGCGGCACTGACCCGTGATTTCGGATCATAGTACGAGAGCACCCGGCGGGTGGAATCTATTAATCCCCTACAAGATTCCAGCTTTGATCAGGATCGAATGCGGTCATTGTCGATGCTGTCTCGGTTGTGGTCTTACCCAGGTCCTTTTGAAGCAGGACACCATCCTGGTTGATGATGAACGTCATGATTCCCGTCCTGCCATATTCGGCCGGATAGGCGACGAAGGCAAATCCACCCACCATCTTCCCGTCAACCATGTAATCCTTTGCACCGCCTGGCGTATGGCTTCCCTGTTTGCTCATCATGTGGAAGAGGTAGCCATGGAAGGGCGTGCGTGCGGCTGCCGGCTTTACACTATAACCTTCCGCCGTTGCGTACGCTGCCAGTGGCCCGAGTGGGCTTTGTGGCTGACCGGATGGTGACTCCCAATACAAGCCATTTTGCTTTCCAGGGTCACTGATAAACTTCTGCGCGAACTGTTTTACGGTCGCACCGTCGCGGGGCTTGGAGAAGTACTCATACTCCGCATCCACAACCGCTTGGGAAGTTTCGATAATTGCCAATTCATTCCGTCCGACGCGTCGCCGTAATATCTCCTCCTCGCCGGCTCCCGCGTCGAAAAACCACTGACCGCTGTTTGTCTTTCTCAGCGGAATCGGAAATGTAAAATTATCAGCTCCGATTAGCAGGACCTGCGCACCGTCGGGCATTCTGCGCCAGCGGTGCATCACCTGATATGCCGCAACGAAAGCGTTGACCGCGGCTTTGTCCTCCACAGCGTTACCGGTGGAGAGGATTGGTTTCGAATCGGGGCCGAAAATTGCAAGTATTGCGTTTTCATCTCCGGACTTTGCTGCCTGGATCAGTGCATTTCCTGCATCGTCTGGGGTAACAAACACTTTGTAAGAGGGTTGTTCTGCCTTCTTGCATGCTACAAACACGACGACCAACGCCAGCAGGATCAACCATGTGGGTAAGGAAATTTTGCGGATTTCAAGCGCCATTACTATCTCTCCAAACTTACGACCGAAAGCGATTCACCAAGTCATTCCCAAACTTCTTGAACTTGCGCAACTTTGCGGTTGCGTTTATCTGCGCCGTCCGCCTCCGCCTCCTCCGCGGCCACCCCAGCCTCCACCGCCACCCATACTTTGGGCTCCGCGAGCACTCTCCGAGCGGGATTGCCACCCGCCGCCTCCACTGCCGCCGCCCCAGGCTGATGATCCACTTGCCTTCTCCTGCCCCCCCCATCCCTTCGCGGCGGCAGAACTCTGCGCCGATGCTGCTTGGCTCGAGTTGTATTTCGGAGTATTGCCCGAATTTCCCGTCCAGCCGCTTCCGGTGTTCTTATAGGTGTTTCCATTCACGGACGCGTACTTATTGCCATTTGCGGTTTGAGCCGCAGCTGCGCTGTTACCGTTATTCCCCGATGCACCGTATGCTGAGCCACCGTTGGTAGTGTGAATTTGCCCGGTGGTCCCGTTGGCATTTGTCTGGTGCTGACTGTAGGCAGTATTGCCGTTTTTCGAAACCGTCGATGCTCCGGCACTCCCGTACGCGTTTGAGCCTTGCACTGTTGACGCGGATGCTCCGGTTCGCGGATTGTAAGCTTGAGCTGCGCCTGCGGATCCGTAGGCATTCGATGCGGATGCGCCGCGCGCATAAGTGCCAGTTGAGGGGTTGTAGGCCTGACCGGCGCTCCGCGTTCCATAACCATTCGACACTGTCGCGCCGCGCGCATAAGTTCCAGTCGCGGAGTTATAGCTCGTTCCGTAATGCGCCGAACCGTAATAGCCTCCGTGCCAGGCGGCATTGCCGTAATACGATCCACCGTGATAGATGACAGTAGTGCTGTGCCAGTTACAGTTCCAACTGCTATAGCCCCAACCATACCCGCCGCTCATCATGGCGCCCACGGCGATGCCGACTCCAAACGCAAGAACCGCAGTGGTTGCAACAGCCGCGGCGCTGTAGCCCGGAGTTACATAGGGAGTACCGTAAACGACTGTAGGGTTATATGTCGGGACATACACGACCTGCGGATTCGTTGGCTGAATCACGATCGTCTGTGGCGACTCTTGTACGACCGTGATCTGCGACCCTGATTTCAAGTTGCCCGCGGCTTGCGCCTTTGCGCGCAAAACCTGAACGGCTTTCATAACATCGGCGGCCTGGGTGTGATATGCCTCGCCAAGCGCGGATGTCCAACTGAGGTTCTTCGCCAGATTGTCGAGCACCGACGGGAACTGTGTGAGCGCCTTCACGCTTGGATCCCAGGGCTGCCCATCCACGGCCTTCATCAGGTTGTTGCCTGTGAGCTTCTGATTCTGCTGAAGCCAGCCGGCAGCAGCGTCTACCTGGTCCGGAAACGTTGCAGCTCCGAGAACCTGCGCCACCAACGAGTCAGGATAGAGAGCAATGGGCGCGACAAGTTGCTGTAGCTCTTCCGGCTGCAGAGGTGCGCCCTGTCCAGAGTATCCGGACGGCGCAGCTTGTTGCGCCTGCTGCTCTTGGGCGCCCGCCTCAAACGGCGCCGTTGCAGTCATGAGCAGGAAACATAGCATGAGTGACAAGAGTTGTTTTGAGACCCTTCTGATCATTTTTGAACCTCCGGGCAGCACTTTGCGTCGGTCCGCATGAAGCGCCGTGAAGCGGCATACTCATCCGCTGTTACTGCACCACAATTGGAAGTCGGCGGAAACTGTCATTTCTGACAGCAACAACAAAGGCTTGACGTCCAAAGAAATCCCCGGCCAATTCGCCGGGGACTCCTTGCAATTCGATGGATTCTCGTTCTCCAAAAGGAATCTTTCGACCCCTCTGGTGGAAGCTTAACGAGTTAGCGCCGGCTCGGCCTTGCCTGCCTTTGCTGCCGCTGCCGCCGCTGCCGCCTTTTTGGCATCCGCAGCTGCGTCCAATTGGCGCATTACACCATCGAGATTGAATGACGCCGCCTTTTGGCGCGGCGGGTATTTGATGTAGTTGGCGATCTGCGCCGCCACTATGGCCTGGCATTGGTAGAGCTGGGGTACATGATTCACTATCCAATCCCAGTACGTATTGGAATTGAAATCGGCGCGCTCAAACGGATCACGGCGCAAGTGATAGATGTGCGGTACCCGAAGCGACGTGAAAGGATTTGCCCAAAGCTCCATCGTTCCCGTCGCACGCTGCTCTGCAAACGTCAGCTTATAGTCGCCAACACGCACTGCCATGATGCCGCCGTCATCGCTGACATAGAAGAAAGCCTCTCTTGGACTCTTCTTTGCCTCGCCGGTGAGGTAGGGAACCATGTTGAAGCCGTCGATATGCACCTTGAAGGTCTTGTCCCCAGCCTTGTATCCATCGAGCAGCTTCTTGCTCACGTCCGGATCGCCCGCCGCCGCAAGCAAAGTCGGCAACATGTCCTGGTGAGAGACGATGTCATTGAAAACAGTTCCGGGTTTGATCTTGCCGGGCCAGCGCATAAAGCACGGGACGCGCCAGCCGCCTTCGAAGTTGGTGTCCTTCTGACCGCGGAATGGCGAGTTGGCGCCGTCCGGCCAGGTGTCATTCTCCGGGCCGTTGTCGGTCGAATACATGACGATCGTGTTATCGGCGATACCCAGCTCATCGAGCTTGTTCAGCATCATTCCGATCTGTTCGTCGTGCACCACCATCCGATCGCTGTATTCGTCCTGCCCGCTCTTGCCGATATTCTTTGCCGCAACATGCGTACGGAAGTGCATAGCGGTCGAGTTGTACCAGAGGAAGAAGGGTTTATCTGCCTTGGCCTGCTTCTCCATCCAGCCGAGTGCGGCGGAAGTAATCTCCTCGTCGATCGTTTCCATCCGCTTCTTTGTTAACGGGCCGGTGTCTTCAACCTTCTGCTTGCCTACTTTGCCCCAGCGTGGCTGAACAGTCGTATCGTCCGTGTCAGTAGCGAAGGAATGCATTACGCCCCGTGGTCCAAAGGCCGCCTTGAAAGCAGGATCCTTCGGATAATCGGGCAATTCTGGTTCTTCCTCCGCATTAAGGTGATAAAGGTTGCCGAAGAACTCGTCGAATCCGTGGACTGTGGGCAGGAACTCGTTCTTGTCGCCAAGGTGGTTCTTTCCAAACTGTCCAGTCGCGTAGCCGAGCGGCTTGAGCATTTCGGCGATGGTCGCGTCTTCCGCCTGAAGGCCAAGATCTGCGCCTGGCATTCCGACCTTGGTCAAGCCCGTGCGCAGGGGGTTCTGGCCGGTGATGAACGCTGCTCGGCCTGCAGTACAGCTCTGCTGACCGTAATAGTCGGTAAATACAGCGCCTTCGTTCCCAACGCGGTCGATGTTCGGGGTGCGGTACCCCATCTGTCCACGGCTGTTGAAACTGATATTCCACCAGCCGATGTCATCGCCCCAGAGGATCAGGATATTGGGTTTCTTTGCAGCTGCCATGTTTTGTTCCTTCCTTGAGTGGGTTAGGGGAATTTAAGTTGCGGCGCGTCAGAGGGCGGAGGGTTCCGCTGAATCAACCGGGCCGAGGTTTGCTTTTCCGGGCAATTCGTTTCGTTGGTTAAAGGCGGAAACGACGCGCGTTTGGTTGTCACGGATCTCCAAGCACCAAATCTGTACGAGCGCCCTCCTTGGGATCGCCACACGAGATAGGCCACCCGTCGTCAAAGGAAATGCCGCGGCGCAATTTCAACGTGAAATGACGCAGGTTCACTTCCAGGCTGCAAAGACTAGTCCACAGCCTCTTCAGAGGGAACTGTCAAAACGGACAGATGCGGGCGGCGAGAGAGAGGCCTTTTTCCGGCCCCCCTGCCAATAACGACAGTTGCGGCCCTGGCTGGCGTCCCCTAGGCTTTTGTTCCAAGGCGCCTGAAATACGGGTGAACGCAGGCGCGACTTTACCACATAGTCTAGCGATGAAATCTATCGCCAACGAGATGTGCTCTCCGATCATGCAGCGTTTGTTCGCTACTGCAAGCCTCCGATTCGCTGGCAGGGCAGCAAAGTCAATTTG
>DATJHT010000008.1:0-27411 GCA_035493765.1 Terriglobales bacterium | reverse complement strand
TCATTCCCAGGCAATGATCGGTAAGGCGAATGGCTGGTTCGAGAAAGCCATGGGGCCGAACGTAAAAATTGAATGGCAGAGCTTCAATGCCGGTCCGTCCGCCATCGAAGCCTTATTTGCCGGGGCCATTGACATGACCTATGTCGGGCCCAACCCCGCAATCAACGGATACGTCCGGTCGAACGGCGAAGCGCTGAGAATCATCGCTGGTGCAACCAGCGGAGGCGCAGCGCTGGTGGTTCGCGGCGATTCCGGAATCAATGCCCCACAGGATTTTCACGGAAAGAGGGTTGCATCTCCGCAGCAGGGCAACACGCAGGACGTCGCTTTGCGCGCATGGTTAAAGTCGAATGGACTCAAGACGCGCGACAAGGGTGGCGACGTCGTTGTCATGCCGATCGCCAACCCCGATCAACTCACCCTTTTCCTGAAAAAAGAAATCGACGCGGCCTGGGCGCCGGAGCCGTGGGCTTCGCGCCTGGTGCACGAAGCCGGCGGGCGAATTCTCGTGGATGAACGCAATCTCTGGCCCAATGGACAATTCCTCACCACTGAATTGATCGTCAGCACAAAATTTCTGCAATCGCATCCGGACCTGGTCAAGACCTGGTTGAAAGCCCACGTCGAACTGACCGAGTGGATCAACAAGAATCCGTCTCCGGCCAAACAGATTCTGAACCAGCAGATACAGAAAGAAACCGGCAAGCCCCTCGCCGCCGGAGTTCTGGACGATGCGTTCGGCCGCATGCAAGTCACTTACGATCCCTTGCGGGGACCGCTGATGCGGGCTGCACAATCTGCCTTCGACGCCGGATTTCTCGGTCGGCAAATGCCCGACCTTTCCCATCTCTACGACCTGAATCTGTTGAACCAGGTGTTAGCGGAAAAAGGAAGGAAGGCTGTCCAATGAGCCAACCGCTTAGCAATTCAATGACGGTCGTTTCTGCAGAGCGTCTCGCGCCGTCTCCCACCGCCGGTCAACGCAAGCCGGTGGCGATTGCGACCGCCTGGGACCGGCCGTCAGATATTCCCAAGTTATCGCTCAAAAATGTGTCGCTCAGCTACATCACAAATTCCGGCGGACATCTGATTGCGCTCGAGAACATCAACCTGCAAGTCCGGCCTGGGGAATTTTTGTGCATTGTCGGGCCGTCTGGTTGCGGAAAGTCCACCCTGCTTCATCTGATTGCCGGGCTTCACCAGCAGACCTCCGGTGAGGTGAAGGTGGACAACGCTCCGGTGCAGGGTCCGGGAACCGATCGTATTCTCATCTTCCAAGACTTAGGACTATTCCCCTGGCTGACCGTTTCTCAAAACGTTGAATTTGGAATGCGGATGAAAGGCATCTCCAAAAAAGAGCGTCAAGCAAAAGTAAGAGACTACTTGCGGCTGGTCCACCTGCAGCAATTCAGTGAAAGCTACACCCATCAGCTTTCCGGTGGCATGCGTCAACGTGTAGCGTTAGCGCGAGCTCTCGCCACCGAGCCCGATGTCCTGCTGATGGACGAGCCCTTCGCCGCGCTGGACGCTCAGACTCGCGACCTGCTGCACGACGAACTGGAACGGATATGGGCTGAGACTCGCCGCACCATCGTTTTTGTGACCCACAACGTTCGCGAAGCAGTGCGCCTGGGAGATCGTGTGATGCTGATGACATTCCGTCCAGGGAGAGTAAAGCGCGAATACAAAGTTGATCTCGAACGTCCGCGCCATTTGGAAGATGTACCGGTGGCGGCGAGCGCCCGCGAAATACTGAATGATCTGCGGGAAGAAATCAACAAATCTCTCGAGGAGGAGTACGGGCTTGAAGCGCACGCTTAGGTTGATCCTGTTTTACTCGGCGCTAATCGGCCTTTGGGCCCTGCTCGCAAAGCTGCGCGTTTGGCCGCCTTACATTTTTCCTACTCCCCGCGGAGTAGCCGAAACCCTATGGGCCGGCTTCGCCGATCACAGCTTCTGGATTGCCATCGGCGTAAGCATGCGCCGCATGCTCGTCGGTTACGGAATTTCTGTCGTGCTTGGCCTCGTTCTGGGCCTGGGGCTCGCAAGCAATAAATTCCTCGAGCAGACTCTTGGCGGATTGTTGTTGAGTCTGCAAACCCTTCCTAGCATCTGCTGGCTGCCCATTGCAGTGCTATGGTTTGGCCTCACCGAAAAAGCAATCCTTTTTGTCGTGGTCATGGGTTCATTACTCTCGGTCACCATCAGCATGGAGACCGGTCGCAAACAACTTCCAAAGATTTACAGCATGGCAGGGAAGAACCTGGGTGCGCGCGGCGCGAGACTCTTCTGGCACGTCACGCTGCCGGCCAGTCTGCCTTACATCGTCGCCGGATTGAAACAGGGCTGGGCCTTTGCGTGGCGCTCGCTGATCTCTGGCGAAATGATTTTCGTGACTCTCGGCCTCGGGCAGTTGCTTATGATGGGACGCGACCTCAACGATATGAGCCAGGTGGTCGCGGTCATGATTCTTATCATCGGCCTCGGATATCTGGTGGATGGCCTGGTTTTCAAGACCATTGAAGGTCGCCTGCAGCAGCGTTGGGGTCTGGCAACAGCAGCCTAGTCATTTAATTACATCGGTCCGCAAAGGCGGGTAAGCGTATCTATAATGACTACTACTATAGTAGGGATACTAGACTAATTCGAATTCTTTACCGCTACGGTTCAAAAGGAGAGCAGGAGCAATGAGAGCAAGCTTCCGTTGGGTAACGATCGCAGCTATTTTGTTTGCCGCTGTTTTTGCGCTGACACAGAGTCCTTCCCAAGAGAAACATTCGGGAACCACAACTGCGCCAGCATCACAGCAGGACCTCCAGTCACTGCGCGATCTGGTTGACGCTCAACAGAAGCACATCGAAACCCAGAGCCAGCAAATGCAGCGATTGCAGGGTCAGTTACAACAGGTGCTCGACTCGGTACAGCAGGCGAACTCCAACGTGCAGAAGTTGCAGAGCGGAGCCGATCAGGCCCAAGCCATTGCCGCGCAGGCCCAGCAGTCTGCATCGGAAGCAGGTCGTATGGCCGCTCACGCTTCGGCAGTGCCCACCAAAGCGGACACAAGTGCCGCCGACGCAGATCGGACTCTCACTAAGAGAGTCGCAGGGGTCGAGAACAATCTCAAGAAAGTCGGGCCTTTTGCTTTCAGTGGAGACTTTCGCCTTCGGGATGAGCCGTTCTTTGGCGGCCCGGCTGATCAATCCCAGGTGCGAAACCGTGAGCGCTTCCGTCTCCGCTTCAACGCCAACGCAAAACTGAACGACGATATCAACGGCGGATTCACCCTGACGTCAGGGGACATCAACGATCCAATTTCGACTAATCAAACTACAAACCAGTTCTTTACTCGCAAGGCAATCGCCATTGACAAAGCATTTATCAATTACAACCCGCATCAGTTCAAACCGCTGACTCTGACTGGCGGCAAATTCGCGTATCCCTGGTACAACACCGAATTAACCTGGGATAAAGATCTCAACCCAGAAGGCATCGCTCAAGCGCTCGCCTTCAATCTGGAATCGGTCCCGGTCTTGAAACGGATTGCGCTAGTTGGCTTCGAGTTGCCCTTCAGCGAAGTCGCGGGAACGACTCTTACGAACAAGAGTATCCTCCAGAGCGCGGTTTATGGAGGCCAGCTGCAGACGTCATGGCAACTTGCCGCTTGGCTCAAGCTTAGCGCCTATAGCGGCTTCTACAACTATCATGATGCAGACCCAATTGCTCTTGCGACCACGAAGGCAAGCTTGAAGAACCCAACCAGTCCTTTGGTCGGCGTTCTTCCCCTGAACGCGACCGGTCTGCAGAATTCAGTCCTCACCACCACCGCCACGGGTATTGTGACGGTCAACGGCCAGCCCATCTCAACCGGCGTCAAGACCGTTACCAATGCGCAGTTCGCGTCGAAGTTTGGGCTGTTCGACAACATTGCACGTTTTGACATCTCAACCCCGGCTGAGCGATGGCCGATAACTCTGATCGGCGACTACGTACAAAACACTCGAGCCTGCGCCAACATTGCGGACTTGCAACCGTCTCCATCAAACACCAGCACATCGAGCTTTTCGCAATCTCTAAGCGCTCCGTGTGTTTCCAGAGAGCGGCGTGCCTACTGGGCCGAGTCGCGCGTCGGACGCGCACTGGAAAAAGGCGACTGGCAGTTCGCGTACACGCGGATGTTCATCGAGCGTGAAGCGGTGATGTCGGTGTTTAATGCCAGCGACATCAGGCAGGGAAGTAACGTAACCCAGCACCGCGCCGAAGTCCTTTTTCAGCCTCTCGACAATGTTCAACTGGCGTTTACCGGGTTCCTGGGGCGGCCGCTAAACTTCGGCAAAACCACGCCTCCCGAGGAAATCTTGCAACGCTATCAATTCGACGTGGTTTACAAATTCTAGTTTTCGCTCCCGCGACCACTACCCTTTCGCTCCCTGCGAGAGGGTAATTTGTTTGTGTCCGACACAACCTGCATTCCCTCGATTATCATGACCCAGTGCTGAGATGGAGGACACTTTGGCCGTTTTAGTGGTTGGGGGCGCCGGATACATTGGCAGTCATACTGCGCGCGTGCTGCAGCGCAAGGGGTACGATGTGATTCTCTACGACAATCTCTCGACCGGTCATCGCAAGCTGGCCGAGGGATGTGAGCTGGTGGTCGGAGACATCGCCGACTCGGCCAAGCTGGCATCGGTTCTCAGTCGTTGCGATGCCGTGATGCACTTTGCGGCCCATGCCTACGTAGGCGAATCGGTTTCGAATCCGCGAAAATATTTTCGCAACAACGTGACCAGCGCCGTCGCTTTGCTCGACGCGGTCATCGATTCGAAGATTCGCAAGTTTATTTTTTCTTCCACCTGCGCTGTCTATGGAAATCCGGCCAAGGTTCCGATCACAGAAGACAATCCCCGACAGCCGGTAAATCCTTACGGCGCTACCAAGCTCGCGTTTGAATTGGCGCTCGAGGCATACAGCCGTGCTTATGGTTTGAGGTACGTCAGCTTCCGGTATTTCAACGCCGCCGGCGCAGATGAAAGTGGCACCATCGGCGAAATGCACGAACCCGAGACTCATCTGATTCCACTCATCTTCCAGGCGGTGCAGGGAAAGCGGGCGGCACTCGAGATCTTTGGCGACGACTACCCCACTCCCGACGGTACCTGCATACGCGACTACATCCACGTCAATGATCTCGCCGACGCTCACGTTATGGGGCTGGAATATCTTGCCAAAGGCGAGTCCGTTGCCGTGAATCTGGGCACGGGCAAAGGATATTCGGTGCACGAAGTAGTCTCGACCGTCGAGCACGTCACCGGACACAAAGTCCCGACCCAGATCACTCCCCGGCGCGCCGGAGATCCAGCAGAACTGGTCGCAGACCCTGCCTTTGCCGGGAGACGCCTGAATTGGAAAGCCCGCCGATCGCTTAATGAGATTATTGAGACCGCATGGAAGTGGGCCCAGCGCGAGAAGGTCTCACCACGGGATTAGACTGAGAGAATGTCCACAAACCTCAACTCCCTCGCCAACGCCTCCTCCTCGTATCTCCGCTCGGCCATGCACCAACCCGTTCGCTGGCATGAGTGGAGTGAGGCAGCGTTTGAAGCGGCGAGGCGCGAGAATAAGCCCATCTTGCTCGATATCGGCGCGGTGTGGTGCCACTGGTGCCACGTCATGGATCGCGAGTCCTACGAAGATCCTGAAATTGCCCAGATCGTGAACGAGCGCTTCATCGCCATCAAGGTCGATCGGGACGAGCGTCCCGACATCGATAGCCGCTACCAGGTCGCTATTCAGGCCATCAGCGGGCAGGGCGGATGGCCCCTCACGGCGTTTCTCACCTCCGAAGGCAAGCCGTTCTATGGCGGTACATACTTCCCGCCCGACGATCATTACGGTCGGCCGAGCTTTAAGCGTGTTTTACTCGCAATCTCTGACGCTCACGCCAACAAAAACAGTGACGTCAGTGAACAAGCCAAGATGGTTGAAAATGCGATTGCCGGCTCCGAGTCGATGGCCGGAAAGGCGGGCGAGTTCTCGCCCAAAGTGATCGAAGAAATCATCGAAGCCGCGCTACGAATGTTCGATGAAACCAATGGCGGCTTCGGCAGTGCGCCCAAGTTTCCGCATCCTTCAATGATCGACCTTCTGATCGATCAGTATTCGCGGGCAGGCGTGGAGGGTCGCCCTTACACGGCCGAGCAGTTAAAGCACGTATTTGCCACCACCCTGGAAAAGATGGCGCGTGGCGGAGTTTATGACCAGCTTGCCGGAGGCTTTCATCGCTATTCGGTGGACGAGCGCTGGATTGTCCCGCACTTCGAGAAAATGTCATACGACAATTCCGAACTGCTCAAGAACTACGTCCACGCCTATCACGCAACCGGTTCCGAGTTCTTCAAAACCGTTGCCCGCGACATCATTCGCTGGACCGATGAATGGCTGAGCGACCGCCAGCATGGCGGCTTTTATGCTTCTCAGGATGCCGACATTTCGCTCGACGACGATGGCGACTATTTCACCTGGACAGTCGACGAAGCCAAAGCCGTTCTTTCCGAACAAGAGGTGCAAGTCGCGAGTCTGCACTACGACATCAACGACATCGGCGAGATGCATCACAATCCGGCAAAGAACGTCCTATACCAGCGCGCTCCGGTTTTCGAGATTTCTGGGCGGATGAACCTGCCATCGGGACGCGTTCAAGAGCTGCTGCAATCGGCAAAGCAGAAAATGTATGCCGCGCGTCTGAAGCGGCAAACGCCCTTCGTGGATAAAACGGTTTACGTCAGTTGGAACGCGCTTTTTGTCTCCGCTTACCTGGAAGCTGCAATCACGCTGCGCCTCGATGATCCCCGTCACTTTGCGCTCCGTTCGCTTGATCGAATAATTTCGTCCGCGTGGGATGCAGGAGCAGGATTAAGCCACGTCGTGGCCTACTCCGGAGGTGAAGGTAGCAGGCGCGAAAACGCTGGCTTCCTTGACGACTATGCAGCCACCGTCCTTGCCTGTCTCGACGCCTATGAAACCACCTCGGACATCAGCTACTTCCGTATCGGAAAGAAAATCGCCGACCAGATGATCGATTGTTTCTACGACACCGCAGCCGGCGGTTTCTTCGATTCGCCTTCTGCCGGTGCCGCTCTAGGAGTTCTCGCGACCAAACGCAAGCCATTTCAGGATTCACCGACTCCGGCCGGCAATCCGATGGCGGCCATTGCACTGATCAGAATGCATGCCTTCACCGGCGAACAGGCATATCTCGATAAAGCGAAGAAGACTTTAGACCTTCTGACGGGAGCTGCGGCCCAATATGGAATTTTTGCCGCAACTTTCGGCCTGGCGGCTACTGCGTTTGAGGTTTCGCAGAGCGAAATCGTCGTCGTCGGTGAGGACGCTTTAGCGGAAGAACTTTACGCCCGCGCCTGCGCATTTCGACAGCTAGGAAAGCCGGTTTTGAAGTTGACCTTCAGTCAGGCTGTGGAGTCAAATCTCCCTCCTTCCTTGGCCGTAACCATTCCCCATCTTCCCGCGGTGAAGCAGAAAAAGACCTCTGCCATTGTGTGCTCGGGTGGGTCCTGCAAACCTCCGGCGCACAGCGTCGAGCAGTTGGAGGCTCTGTTACGTGAAGAGAAGTCAGCGGCTTAGAAACCCAATCCCGTGCTGCTGGCCGAAATCACGCCAAATGAAAAGAGGGCCCGGATTGCTCTCGCAACCCTGGGCCCATAAAGTTTGCTGAAGCAAATCGTTGCTTCAGGTTATTTGGTGCACACTCTACCACCGCAGAGTGGCATGGGTGCGTCACTCGTAGTAGTAGAAATTGGTTTGGCTACAGCCAAACAGGTGCATGCAACGGCTACCACCAGGACCGCAGTCCTGACCGCACGTTTCATGGGTAATTCTCCTTACATGCGGGTCCCCTGGGAGCGGAAACCCTAGTGGCTGGATTATAACTTCCGTGTCAAGTGCCACCGGTGCAATAAGGAAAACGACGCAGCTGTGAATAATCCGGAAGAGTTTCAGGTTGAAACGTGATGGTTAGACGCGGCTGTCCTGCACTTTTGAGAAGGCTCGGTCAACCATGTGTTCGAACATCGGAATCAGTGATTCTGTTTCAGTTTGCGGACGCAAATCGGTTAAAGCCTCATCCCAGCGTTGTGGCACCAAAATTGGTACAGCAGCACTCTTGCGGTTCAGCGCCGAGTACAGCAGCCACACCAACATGCCGGCGTTGTACGCACCCATGTTGACCAGGCTGGTAAGCATGGGATGCAGGTGTGTCCCTGAATACAGCGCCAAAGTGAGCAATTCCACTCCGGAAAGGAGCCCAAACCCCAGGGCGATTCCAAAGCTTTGCCTGCGCCACGAAACCCCCAGGTTCTTGGAGAAAGCCAAAAGAAACAGAACCAGGCCGCACTGAACCACCCGGACACATCGCTGCACGACCAGAATACTTTCGCGCACCGGATTGTCCCAGCCAGGGCTCACCGAGATCAGGACCACCGAAACCAGAATCATGATCAACGCTGCCCATTTGAAGAGTGCAGATCCCAGATCTTTCAGGGCGGGGTACGGCTTAAAAGCATCAAGAAATACTTCATGGATAATCTGAAACGCGAATACCACATTGAGCGCCGCCGATATCCAGAACACGTAAAAATAACTCTGAGCCCCAGCCCAGTTGTAAACCGGGTATTCAACCGCGAAAATTCCGATCTGCGCGACAGTATAGGAAAAGAAGGCGGGAAAATCCTTGTGCAGCCGACGTCGATATACGACGACCGCGATGATTGCCTGCAGGATCGGCTGTGAGATCCACAAGGCCAGCTGGAGTTGTTCTTTGGACATGCTTTCAATCCAATGAATCGAGAACGTTACGCTTAATCTATGAACTGAAAGTAGCAGTTTAGGCCCATTAGGCCAATGAACCGTGGTAACCACGGTAATGGTTACTTCCGATGGGTAGCAGCATCAAAGGATTGATTACTCAAGGAAGACGAAGTAGGCGCTAGCCCACATCGCCATAGGGATCGTTCCACGCTTCTGAGCCGTGAAGACCAGGCTATAATCCGTCGAGCCCGCCAGCGTATTAAGCACCGATGTTCCAGGTTTTGGTTGAATCGCCGCCAGGTGATCGAGGAAACAGAAAACGTCCCCCGTGGCTTCGAACTGCTGAGAAACGAATGAAAGCAGGACACCTTGCTGCGATAGCCGCCACGCTACTGACGCCGCCAGAGACACCATGCGCTCATACGCTTGAGGCTGAATTATTCCGGCCACCGGATTATCAAACACCACTCTTAGCCGGCGCTCGTCTTCGCGGGCAAATTCTCTGACTTTCAGCTCTCCAGACTTAGCCGTGGCTTTCCAGTCAACGTGCCGCGCTGAATCCTCGGGAAGATATTCCCGGATTCGATAAAGGTCAGATCCCAGACCACGCTGGTAAGCTTCACGCTTTCCGCTGAGGACTGGCAAGAGCTCAACGATTTCTTCATAGGTCGTCAGCTCCGGATAGATCAGCACCTCGCGCGCCAACGCCACCCGGCGCGTCTTGGAAAGGAACGCGAATGGGAAGCGCGTCGAAAGGCTGAAACGTTCCTGATATCGCCCTCGCTTCGGAAATTTCAATCTCACTTCTGCTTGCAACTGCGCGTCGGGAGGTAGAAACGGGAAATATGCCGATTCGTGAAAAACTCCCGAGGCATTGTTGACCAGCACGCGGTGAAGCTTGCGGTCTGGCAGTTGCAGCCATTGTTTATCGGGCGGGCGCCACGGCGGCACCGGGAATTTGGTCGCAACCATCCGCCATCGTTTCTTCGCTTTATTTTTTTCGATCGGAACCGCCGAGACCGACAGCGATGGCAGCCACTTCCTCGGATTACGTACGCAAATCGTCGCCGGAACATCAATCCCTGCAAAGATATGCTCGGGAACTTTCAGGTCGAGCTCCAGGCCGCGCAGGCAAAGAGCGGACGCGATTCCGGAAACCGCAATCGCCCCCAGCATCGTGGCGACGATCACATAAAGCAGGTTGTTGCCGGTATTGAGCGCCGCGATTCCGATCACCAGAACCACCACGGCATACAGCGCGCCAGTTCGAGTCACTTCGAAGTCAAGAGCGTCGCGAACCCTCCTCGCCTCAACTCGACGCGCAAGGTAGGGGACAGTCCCCAGCCCCACACCCGTCGCCAATAAGAGCGCCAGCGAGGCCAGGATGATCGTAGCGGGTACGTTTCCGGCCTCCCGCGATGCCGTCGAGAAGATCGCCGCAACGAAAGCCAATCCAAGTCCCAGGATCGCCAGAACAAACCGCAGCCATGCTCCCGTGGCTTCGGCCCGGAACGCCTTAGCGAGCCAATTCATCGGTCGGCCGGAATGCGTATTGAACGTGGTCTCAAGCAAACAGTTCGAGCCTAGCACTGACCGGAAACCTTGTCAGGTTACTTACCGTCACGTGCCTGCGCGGGTGAGTGAACATTTAAGAATTCGAGCACTGGCTCGCAGAACTGCCCAGGAACTTCCTCGTAGGGAAGATGCCCTGCACCCGCGATGACCCGTGTTTCGGAAATGCGAAAATTCCTGGCGATCATTTCCGCGGAAGCCGGATCGACGAGCCGGTCTTTACTGCCCCAGAGCACGAGCGTCGGGACGTCCGCAGCCTTGGGCATCTCGCGCCGGAACTCCCGCATATCCGAGCGCCAGTTGTGCGCTATTTGAACCGCATGCTCGAAGACTCCTGGTCGAGCCAGCGGAAGGGAATAGCTGCGCAGGGTTTCGGCTGTGACCCGCGCCGGGTCCCCATACATCCGTCCCACAAAATAGCCATGTAGGAAACGAGCACGGCGCGAAATCGATGGGAACATCAGACCTACTCCGGGCAGGCCCAGCGCTGCCAGCCTCTTCCGCCCGATGCTCGACCAGGGGTTCGCCGGCGAAACCAATACCAAAGATCGGACTCGCGATGGCTCAAGTGCCGCGAGCCTCAGAGCAGTCGTTCCGCCATACGAACTGCCCATCAAGTCGCAACAGGAAATCCCCATGGTATCCAGAAATCTGGATAATCGCTGTGCGGCCGCCACCAACCGGGCGTCCAGCCCGAGCGGGCAATCTGAAAACCCGGAACCCGGCATATCCGGCGCGAAAACTTCCCGGGCCTGGGCCAGAATGGGAATCGCAGACCGCCAATTGTGTGAGTAACCCAGTAGCCCGTGTACGAGCACTAATGCCGGTCCCCGGCCAGAATGGAGAAAACGCACCCCAAGGCCATCCACTTGGGTCGAGCGTTCATCGACGCCAGAAGTACTTTGTTCCGAGATGGGCATTATTTATTAAGCCGGACAACTAAAACCCGGCTTGCTGAATTCTATTCAGACAGATATCGCCTCTGTCGTTTTTGTCGAGGGGAGCGCAAGCTCCCCTCTTTTTTGCAACAAAGCAGGTGCTACGGCCGACCATAAACTATGGCGAAACAGCCACTTACCGAATACCGTAGATTACTTCCAAAAAGCATAACTGCGTTCCTGTAACCACTCTATAATTGAGCCAAGCGCTTACGAACATGGGACTTATCCCGTCTAATTCATCTGTGGCGTTGGCACCGAACGTGCTTCAAAGCAAATGGGCGTCTCCCGTCCTGCAAACTGATTGTGACATGAATCGGGAATTTCAAATTCGCTTCACCGCAGGCGTGCTGGTTCTGTTGACGGTTGCCGCAGTCACTCTGGCATGGATCAATTTCCGCAAGGAGGGCCAGTTCATTTCTCCGTACGATGGCGTGTGGTGGATGGAGCGAAACGGAAACGTAGTCGCCGATCGCGTCGATCCACATGGCCCCGGAGCTCAGGCCGGAATAAAAGCTGGCGATCGCTTGACCGCCATCAACGGACATGCGGTACCGAACACTGGAGCAGTCAATTACCAGCTTTACCAGGTTGGCGCGTGGCATTCGCCCAGCTATTCCATCGTACGTGGGCCCTATTCGCTCGATGTCAGCCCGAGTCTTCTTCCCGCGCAACGCAGCTCCAATGACTGGTTGCGCCTGATTGCGCTCACATATCTGGGCATCGGTCTCTATGTTCTATTTCGCCGCTGGACCGCACCGGGCTCGACCCATTTTTACTTTTTTTGCGTCGCCTCGTTTGCCCTCTACTCCTTCCACTACACCGGGAAACTCAACTCTTTCGACTGGACGATTTACTGGGGGAACGTCGCGGCATGGATGTTCCAGCCCGCTCTATTCCTCCATTTCGCGCTTACCTTCCCTGAAAAACATGATCTGGTTCGGAAGCACCGAACTCTGATTCCGCTCGTCTATTTGCCGGGATTGTTTCTGCTGGCGTTCCATATTCTTTCGAAAACCCTCTCCCGAGCCAGCGAAATGCTGCGATGGCAAATTGATCGCATCGAGATGGCGTACCTCTTGCTGTATTTCGCCGCAGCGGCGCTGGTTTTTCTGCACAGTTACCAGAAGTCGGATCGTCCGATTCTGCGCCAACAACTGAAGTGGGTGACTCGCGGCACCATACTGGCATTCCTGCCATTCGCGGTTTTCTACGCCATCCCGTTTCTGCTGGGAAAGCTTCCCAGCGGAGGGATGAAGATTTCCGTATTGTCACTGGGCATTCTGCCGCTTACCTTCGGTTACGCCATTGTCCGCTATCGATTGATGGACGTGGATCTGATTTTCAAGCGGGGCATGGTTTACACCCTCGCAGCAGCCGCGATCGCGGGCGTTTACTTCACAGTAGTGGGTCTGATCGCCCTGCTGGTGCATGCCCGTGTGCCTAGTTCGGGCAGCATTGGCCTTGTGCTGGCCATCGTGGTCACGGCTTTGCTGATTGAGCCGGTTCGAAAATGGATTCAAGGCCGCATGGATCGCCTGTTTTACCGCCAGCGTTATGACTACCGCCATACTCTGATTGAATTCGGACGCGAACTGAACGCGGAAACCGACCTCGACAAAATGCTGACCGCAGTCGTGGACCAGCTTTCCCGCACGCTGCTGGTTGACCGCATGGCGGTCTTTCTCGCTGGGAATGAACCCGACTCCCGGTTCACTCTGGCGAAGTCGTTCGGAATTCAGCAGACGGGAAGCCTCGATCTTGGATTCCTGAGCTTGCCTCGTCCCGAAAATGCCGAAGGTCATCTGTTCTTCGAGAACACACACCATGTCCCGCGCGAAACTGTTGGCGCCCAGGACACGATCGCGAAGCTCGATTTCAACTATTACATTCCTTGCCGCGCGCAGAAGAGCACGGTCGCGGTACTCGGTCTGGGCAAGACGGTCGAAGGAGACTTCCTTTCCAGCGAGGACGTCGAACTACTCGAGACTCTGGCTGGCTACGTGGCCATTGCTATTCAGAACGCGCGCCTATATGCATCGCTGGAGCAGAAGATCGCGCAATATGAGCGGCTCAAAGACTTCAACGAAAACATCGTGGAGTCGATCAACGTCTGCGTGCTGGCCATCGATCTAGAGGACCGCATCGAGTCATGGAATTCGCAGATGGAAGTTATGTACGCGCTTCCCCGCTGGCAAGCCCTGACCCGGCCGTTGGGAGAAATCTTTCCCCAGGATTTCGTGCAGGAGTTTTACCGCCTTCGCCAGAGTCCGGGAATTCACAATCTTTACAAGTTCCGCCTGGCTACTCCGACCGGCGAAACCCGCATTGTGAACGTGGCCATCGCACCGCTGGTTACCAAGAAATTCAGTGTTGTCGGGCGGTTGATAATCATGGACGACATTACCGAGCGCATGGAGCTTGAAACCCAGCTGTCGCAAGCCGACAAGCTCTCATCAATCGGACTACTGGCCGCAGGTGTCGCGCACGAAGTAAATACGCCGCTCGCAGTGATCTCGTCGTATGCCCAGATGCTTTCCAAGCAGCTTCAGGGCGACGACCAAAAGAGCGGACTGCTCGACAAAATCACGCGGCAAACTTTCCGCGCTTCCGAAATCGTGAACAACCTGTTGAATTTCTCGCGCACCAACGCCGCTGAATTCACCGAGGTTGACCTGAACCGAATCATTACCGACACTCTGAATCTGCTTGAGCATCAGTTCAAGACCACGCGAGTCTTGGTACACGACGACCTGGCCCAAAACCTTCCGGCGATTCAGGGAAACGCCGGCCGCTTGCAGCAGGTTTTCCTGAACCTGTTCTTGAATGCAAAAGACGCGATGCCCTCGGGTGGCACCCTTAAAGTAAGCACTTCCAACGGTGATGGCGTTCGGGTCGCGATCTCGGACACCGGCACCGGCATTGCCCAGGAGCATATTCAGCGCATCTACGATCCATTCTTCACCACCAAGACCTCGCCGCAAGATGGCCAGCGTCGCGGGACCGGGCTCGGCTTGTCGGTTACCTACGGCATTATTCAAGAGCACGCCGGCAAGATCCGTGTGGAAAGCGCCCCCGAATCGGGCACGACTTTTTATCTCGAATTTCCGTTGCTGAGGAAGGCAGTCAATGTCTGAAGCAGCTGTCATTTCGGGCCGGATGAACGATGTCACTCTGCCGTCGCAAGGCAGCGTGCTCATCATTGACGACGAGGCTGAAATACGCGAGTCGCTTCAGACTCTCCTCGAGATTGAAGGCTACGGGGTTGAGACCGCTATCAACGGTGAAGACGGCCTGTCCCGGCTGGGAGAACGTCCTTTCGATCTGGTATTGCTCGACCTTGCGCTTCCCGGACGCAGCGGTCTTGAGATCCTTCCCGACATCCGTGCGCTTGACCCCCAGATATCGGTCATCATGATTACCGCTTACGGCACGGTTGAAGATGCCGTCCGCGCCATGCAATCCGGTGCCGCGAATTTCCTCCAGAAACCCTGGGACAACGAAAAACTGCTGGCTGATGTTCGCTCCGCAGTCGCCCGCCGCCGCGCCGAAGAAGAAAATATCCAGCTCAAGCGCGCACTCAAGCGTCGCTACAACTTCGAAAATATCGTGGGCAAAAGCGAGCCCATGCTCAAGATCTTTGATATTGTGGCTCAGGTCGCGCCCAGTCGCTCGACGGTTCTGCTGCAAGGTGAAAGCGGCACCGGAAAAGAACTGATCGCGAAAGCGCTGCATCTGAATTCTCCGCGGCAAAATCGGCCCTTCGTCCCGGTGAATACCGGATCGATGCCCCCCGACCTGCTCGAATCCACTTTGTTCGGGCACGTAAAGGGCGCATTTACCAGTGCAGTCGCTTCAAAAAAGGGACTGTTCGAGATTGCTCATCGCGGAACCCTGTTTCTCGATGAGATTGGCACCATGGGCTTGGACACTCAGTCGAAGATCCTACGTGTGCTGCAGGACCGTAAGTTCATGCACCTGGGCGGGGTGAATGAAATTCAAGTGGATGTGCGAATCATTGCCGCCACCAACGTTGATTTGCGCCAGTTGGTCCGGGAAGGCAAGTTCCGCGAAGATCTTTTTTACCGGCTGAACGTCATCACCATCGATCTTCCCCCGCTGCGCCAGAGGAAGGAAGATATTCCGTTACTCGTGGATTTTTTCCTGCGCAAGTATTCCGAAGAGAATCAGCATGCTCCGCACCGCATGACCCCTGAGTCTTTACGGCCGATCATGAATTACTCCTGGCCCGGGAACGTGCGCGAACTCGAGAACGTGATTGAGCGGGCTGTCGTCCTGTCTTCCTCAGAACAAATTGGCCCCGATCTGCTGCCCGAGCAGGTCACTGGCAGGGGCGGAGCCATTCCCATGATCGCGTCCCGGCCCGACGCATCTTTGTTCGACGTAATGGAAGAATGCGAACGGCAAATCATTCTCGATATGCTGGAGAAGTGCAGCTGGAACCAGACCGAAACCGCCGAGCGTTTTCATATCCCGCTTTCCACGCTTAACCAGAAGATCAAACGCCTTAGCATCGAAATCAAGAAAAAGAGCAGGGAATAGTGGACTCTGAAGTCTAAAGCCTGATGCCTGAAGCCGCCTTCGTCCTCTGCTATATTCCTTTTAGTGGACATCGAGCTCATCTCACCGAGTGATTGGGCCAAACAGAAAATCCTGGCGGTCCAGGAATACGCTGTTATTGCAGCCCGCTCCATCGGAAATCTGTTTACTTCGCCACGCTACCTCGGCGATACCACGCAACAGGCTGACCTTATTGGGGTCGGATCGTTACCCATCGTTATCCTTTGCGGATTCTTCACTGGTGGCGCATTGGCGCAGAACAGCGGAAGCACGCTGCAGAGGTTCGGCTCGCTTTCGTTGATCGGACAACTGGTGTCACTCGGCATGGTCCGCGAGTTGGGCCCCGTGATCACCGGACTTATGGTTGCAGGACGCAACGCCTCGGGCATGGCGAGCGAACTGGGTTCAATGGTGGTTACTGAGCAGATTGACGCCATGCGTGCCTTGGGCACGGACCCGATGCGGAAGCTGGTCACCCCGCGCGTAGTTTCAACTGTGGTCATGTTGTTTTTTCTCACAATAATTTCGGACGCATTCGGCATCGCCGGCGGAGGCGTAGCCTCCGCTCTATTCTTTGGTGTTGATTTCCACCAATACTGGAGCACCGCCTGGCAGATTCTCGTTTTCCAGGACGTTTTCATGGGCCTGGCTAAACCCGTTCTGTTCGGATTCATTATTTCCAGCGTCGGCTGCTACTACGGAATTTCTGCGCGGGGCGGTACGCAAGGCGTTGGCCGCGCCACCACTCAAGCCGTAGTCGCTTCTTCAATCCTCATTATTACCGTTGACTTTTTCATTACCCGGCTTTCGATGACTCTGTTTGGAGGATGATCTTTCCAGCATGGCGAGTCCTCCATTAGTCGCAGAGCAGCGAATCCAGTCGCATCCGCCGGCGGCGATCACTCTCGAATTCGAAAATGTTTTTATGTCCTTCGAGGACAAACAGGTCCTCGATGGCATCTCCTTTCAATTGCGATTTGGCGAAACTAAAGCCATCTTCGGCGTTGCCGGTTCGGGCAAGAGCACCATTCTGAAGCTTGCTCTCGGTCTTCTAAAGCCCGACGCGGGCAGAATTTTCGTTCTCGGCGAAGAGATTACCAGCATGCCCGAGAGTGCGTTGTTCGATCTCCGCCGTCGCGTCGGCATTGTGTTCCAGGAGAGCGCACTCTTCGATTCGCTGACCGTACGAGAGAACGTCGCGTTCCGTCTGCTGGAAGAAGGCGATGTCCCGGAGGAACAGATCGAAGAGAGAGTGCGCGAAGCGCTCAGTTTTGTGGAGCTTGAGAATACCGTCAACCTGTATCCGTCGGAGCTTTCCGGAGGAATGCGCCGTCGCGTCGCTATCGCCCGCACCATCATTACCCATCCCGAGGTCCTGCTCTACGATTCACCCACTGGCGGGCTCGATCCCGTGACTTCGAATACCATCATTGAGTTGCTGGTAAAACAAAGAGACGTTTACAAGACCAGCGCATTGCTTGTGACCCATCGGCTGCAGGACGCCTTTACCATGGCCACACATTACTTCGATCGTGCTGAAAACAAGATGAAGCCGCTGCCTCCGAATGCGCGGGCGTCCGTCCCCTTGTGCTTCCTGATCTTGCGGGACGGTCACATTATTTTCGACGGGGATTTGAAGAGTCTGCGTGAAACCCGGGACGAATACATCCGGGAATACATTTCATAGAGGATCACACCTTACTGGCTACGATTTTCTCTTGAAGATCGTGATGGTTGTCTTTGCGCTTGCCGATTCGGCCTGATCCCCCCATAGAAAAATCGGTTCCGGCTCGACCAGTTCAACAACGCCGACGCGCTGATAGTTCTGCTTCAGGTAAGCGTTGGCCCAATTGAAAAACCCCGGCAGCCGCGCCGAACTCACGGTTGTGAGCCACGAATTTGCATCGTTGAAATACACGAAGTAGGCAGGATGGCTGGCCTCCACTTCTGCCATCAGTCGCTCCTGCATCTTCTGCCAATACGGCTGGTTCTCCATCAGAGGGTAAAGGTATATGTACCCCGTCGCTGACACCCGGTGCGAATCGAAGTAGATCTCCGGCTCCGAGCCCAACACGCCGATGCGGTCACCTGGCAAGGTGTGTTGTTCCAGATAGCTGGCGATCTGTTGGGCCTCTGGGAAGCCTTCATTCATGCCGTAGGCGTATCGGCAGGCTTGAACGGGAGTTAGACGGAAGTAGTAGCCGAAGTTGAGTGCAACACTGCAGACAAGTGCGACGCCAAAGATTGCAAATGGTATGGCACGAAATGCCAGCCTTGCACCGTGTAGCGCCTGAATGAAAGATTCAATTGCAAGTCCCACCAGCAAAGCAATTGCCGGTACCGCCAGCAGGAAGTAGTGGAATCGGAAGTATAGTCCGGCTGAAACCCCAAACATGGAGAACACTAGCAGTCCCAAGACAAACGGCGCCCGTTTACGGAGTGGCTCATGCCAGAACAGACCAACTATCCCGAGCAGGGCCAGAATCCATAGTCCCGGCGCTGCTGTAAAGATCCGCGAGAAATGGTACGTGAAGAGGTCCCAACCGTCTTTAAACGTTAGCAATCCCGAGTATTGGCGCGCATACGAAAAGGTCCAGAACCAGAAATCCCCGAATACACCAGAGCGCCACATTAAAAAGCACGTGATCAGAAATGGAAGCGCGCATCCCGCGAGAAAAACCGCCGAGCGAACAACGAGTCTCTTCCATCCGCTGGCCGCGCGCAGTGAAAAATACAGGATGTAAAAAAAACCGAACGCACCGAAAAAGACCCCCGGCTGCTTCATGATAAAAGCCAACCCGAAGAGGATTCCGCTGCAAAAATAAAGCCAGGCTTGCTCGTGCACTTCTGCCCACAACAGAAGAATCAAGGCTGGGACCGCAGCGAAGACCACAAAATGAGTGGCATGGCCTGCCAGTCCGAGTGTCGCCGGAATCGTGGAGAGCAAGGCGTACGCTGCGGCTGCGGCCACCGCTGACCATGGGCCCAGGAGCTGCAACGCCAGTAAATAAATAAGTAGGATAGCGGCAGCATTTCCTAGCATCACGCCCAGATGAATCCCCCGCGGCGTTTCGCCCAGCGCAGCCATAATTACCGCGTAACATGCGTACGTCCCCGGCAGTTTCATGTTGTAGGCGAGCTTGTAAGGGGGAATGCCTTGAAGCATCAATTGGCCGGCGTATGCGTATTCGCCCTCATCGCGCTCAAGCGGCGTGTCTGCGAGCCGCCAACGGACAGCGCTGAAAAAAATCACAAGCAGCAGAATTGCGATTAGGGAAGAATTGAACCGGCTTCTTGCCACTGGCGCGTCCGACATGGTCTCTTGCCGCAGTTCTACCGAATCCACTGACATAAGGTGAGGATTCACGCATGAAGTAAAGCGCAGCATCTCCGACGAAGATACACCGCATCCGACAATGGGAACTTTGAAAACGCCGCGTTGAACCAAACCAGCAACTCTGATTGCTGTCAGGCCGAGGATTTGTCTTAGGGCGCGTTGCCCGCAATCGCGGCACGGCTGGCGTCGGCTCGCTTCAGAAACATCTGCAGGCGGTCGCGTCCATCCTTGGTTCGTGTCGCCACCTTTTCAACCCGCACAAATCCCTGAGGAATATTTGCTCGCTGACGGACCTCTTTTAGAAACGGCTGCAGCTTCGCAAGAACGAACCACAACTCACCGCTGCTGTCGAAAAATAGGCTTTCATTTACTACTCCATGCAGGACGAATGACGCTGCCATGTCCCAATAGCCGTTCACCTGGCGAAACCAGGCATTTTCCTGTGTCCCGCCCGCTTGCAATACCTTCAGGATGTCGTCTGCGCTCCGCGGCCACCATCCGGCATACCAATGGCGCGCCTTGCGCATCTCCGGTTCGCGGCGCAGGTCATAAAGCCGCATGATGATCTGAGCGTCTTCGGCAGTAGCTTTCTTCGGCATGATTCCTCTTCTGATTTAATTTGAGGCACGGGCGCGCCCGCACGTGCTGCTTATGCCTGCTGTTCTCCCGGTCGAACCGCGTCTGGGTTCGGCCGCTCGAAGTCGCATTCTTTATTCGGACACGCAATCACCGGCCCATCCTTGAGAAATTTCTCGACCAGGTATTCACTCCCGCAACCCGGGCATTTTTCTGCGACTGGCTTCCCCGCCGACGTGAATTTGCACTTCGGATAGTTGCTGCATCCATAAAACGTATTGCCCTTTCGCGCCTTTTTCTCGACCAAGTCGCCATCTTTGCAAAGCGGGCACTTCACGCCGATGAAGTTCTGTTTAACGTACTTGCAATCAGGATATCCGCTGCAGGACGTGAACTCGCCGTAACGCCCATGACGGATCATCAGGTTGCGTCCGCACTTCGGGCAGAGCTCTTCGAGCGGAATATCGGGCACGCGCTTGCCTTGGTCGAGCCGGCGCGTAGTCTTGCAATCCGGATATCCCGTGCACGCCATGAACTGGCCGAAGCGTCCACGCTTGAGCACCATCGTCCGGCCGCAGTTCTCGCAGTATTCCTCCTGGGTCGTCTCCTGTACGTCCGCCGAATCAAGATCAGGCAAATTGATCGGATTTTCTTTGGTGAAGGTGCAGCTCTCGGGATTCTCTTTGTCGTACGAACTGCATGCGTAGAACGACCCGTGCTTGCCCCACTTGATCACTAATGGTGAACCGCAGCGCTCGCACTTTTCGTCCGTCGGCTTCTCCATGCGCTTAATGTTTTCCATGTGCTTCTGCGCATAGCGAAGGTCTTTTTCGAACTTCTTGTAGAAGTCGCCGAGTGCGTCGGTCCAGCCTTCCTTGCCTTCTTCAATCTCGTCCAGTTCCTCTTCCAGTCGGGCCGTGTATTGCACGTCGAAAATGTCGCGAAAATTTTCCACCAGCAGGTCGGTCACAACCAGGCCGATCTCCGTTGGAGTGAATTTCCCTCCGAGCTTCTGCACGTACTGGCGCTCCTGAATCGTGCTCAGGATCGCCGAATACGTCGACGGGCGCCCGATTCCGCGCTCCTCGAGTTCCTTCACCAGCGACGCTTCGTTATAACGCGGAGGCGGCTCGGTGAAGTGCTGTTCCGGCTTGAGCTCTCGAAGCGTTAGCTTTTGTCCGGCTTCCAGCGGCGGCAGCTTATGTTTCAATTCCTCGTCTTCTTCGTCCTTACCTTCCTTCGACTCTTCGTAAACTTTCAGGAAGCCGTCAAATTTCAGAATTGATCCAGTTACGCGGAACCAGAAGACATCTGCTCCCGACTTCGCATCAATGTCAACCGTCGTCTGATCAAACACCGCCGGCGTGATCTGCGAGGCTACAAATCTTTGCCAGATCAGCTTATAAACCTTAAACTCATCTTCCTTTAAATACTGCTTGATCTGGTCAGGATGACGCATCGCCGAACTCGGGCGAATGGCTTCGTGCGCCGCCTGGGCTTCCTTCTTCTCCTTATATGTATTGGGAGATTGCGGCAGATAATCCGGCCCGTAATTCGATCCGATGTAGTCCCGCACTTCGGCCAGCGCTTCGGGCGCGACCCGGGTCGAATCGGTACGCATATAGGTGATAAGGCCGACCAAACCTTCGTCCCCTAGTTCAACCCCTTCGTACAAGCGCTGCGCGATCATCATGGTGCGTTTCACGCTGAATCGCAGTTTGCGGGAAGAATCCTGCTGCAGCTTACTGGTGGTGAATGGCGGAGTAGGATTGCGGCGGCGTTCTTTCTTCTCAGCAGAGCGGACTACCCACTCTGCATGTTCAAGGGCAGTGCGAATCTTGGTGGCTTCTTCCTCATTGGGGACTTCGATCTTCTCTTCGCCCTTGCCCAGAAAGCGGGCGTCAAACGCCGGTGGCTTCGACCCGGCAAGATGCGCATCAATGGTCCAATATTCTTTTTTCTCGAAGGCCTTGATCTCGCGTTCGCGTTCGACAATCAACCGGAGAGCGACAGTCTGTACGCGTCCGGCAGAAAGCCCGCGTCGGACCTTGTCCCACAGCAGCGGCGAAACTTGATATCCGACCAGACGATCGAGCACGCGCCGCGCTTGCTGCGCGTCCACCAAATGCTGATCAATATCTCTAGGATGTTCAAAGGCTTCACGCACGGCACGTTGCGTGATCTCGTTAAAAGTCACGCGGCGAATGCGCTCGTGCCCGTTCTCATCCTTCTTCTTTTTCTTCTTCGACTTATTACCGTCTCCGAGTTCCTCCGCCAGGTGCGCGGCGATAGCTTCGCCTTCGCGATCCGGGTCAGGCGCGAGGTAGATCGTGTCCATGCCCAGGGCGAGCTTCTTTAGTTTGGCAACGACCTTTTCTTTCCCGGGGATGACGATGTACTCAGTCTCGAAGTCGTTGTCAACATCGACGCCAAGCGTGCTCTTGGGCAGATCTTTGACGTGCCCGAGCGATGCCTCGACCGTGAAGCCCTTGCCCAAGTACTTCTGAATTGTTTTCGCCTTTGCTGGCGATTCGACGATGACTAAACCTTTTGCCAATATGACCTCAGTTCTGGATGTTGAGTTTGAAGCTAGCACGAAAGAGCAGCTTCTAGCTACTGGCTCTTAGCGACGAGCTTCTAGCTGCTAGCTTCTAGCAACCTGATTTGGAAGGAGTTGGTGCACTGGTGACTCGCTTCTGGACCAGCATCGGGCGAAGTCTTTTCACCAGTCCTGTAAGCATGCGTTCGACTTCCACGACTTTCGAATCCAGGTTGCAGTACACAGCTTCAGTTAGAAGTTGCAGGTCACGAGCCAGCAGAATGTGATATTCGAGCTCGCTCGCTGACCCGCGAGCAATCTGCAGAAAACGGGTGAACTCTCCGTCTTTGACCACATCCTTCGACGATGTTCGCCGCAACTGATGCGGCTGCTCGTCGTAGCTGGCTAGTTAGTCCATACATTTCCTCTTTCGGAAATGCCCGCGTTTCTTCATACACAAGCAGTGTGAGGATGTGAGCCTTTTCTCAGACCTTGAGCTCCTTAAAATCCTTCATAAACCCTCTCCAAATGCGATTGCTAATAGCTAGCAGCTAGAGGCCAGCAGCTAAAAGCTCTTCACAAAATTCTTCCCCGGCAGCTGCTTCACCTTTCCAGCCAGCTCCAGTTCAAACAGCGCGGCGAAGATTTCGGAAGACGAGAGTTCCGCTTCCAGCTTCTCGATGATCTCGTCCAGGTGCAGCGCCTCGTCAGCCTTGAGCACCTTGTAGATCTTCTTTTCGTGCGGAGAGAGTGGCGGTTCCTCGAATAATGATGCAGTTTGGCCCTCTGGCGATTCATTGCCCGTCTCCGGAGTCAGCGCAAGTCGAACATCTGCCGGGAGTTCCTCCCAAACGTCCTCCCACGTTGCCACCAGCCGGGCGCCTTGTTTAATAAGCGTGTTCGGCCCCCATGAGTTCTTGTTCATCACGTTCCCAGGCACCGCGAATACCTCTCGATTTTGCTCTAGAGCACAGCGCGCCGTAATGCGCGTGCCGCTGTATTCGGCGGCTTCAACGACGAGCACCCCGAAAGACATACCGCTGATGATGCGATTGCGGATTGGAAAATTCTGCGGCGCGGCGAACGTGCCCAACGGGAATTCAGATATCAGAGCTCCGCCGAGGCTGAGGACCTGATCAGCTAGCCGCAAATTTTCTTTGGGATAAATCACGTCCACGCCCGTGCCAAAAACCGCGATCCCTTTACCCTTTGCCGAGACTGCTCCGCGATGCGCGAAGGTGTCCACGCCGCGCGCCAATCCGCTTATAATCGCGAGCCCGCGAGCAGCCAAATCACAGCCCAGTCGCTCCGCCATTCCCATTCCATACGGAGTTGGATGGCGCGTCCCCACAACTGCGATTCCTGGTTGCGAGATGGCAGCGACATGGCCGCGTATATAAAGGACTGGCGGCGGATCATAAATCTGGCGCAGCCGCGCTGGATACGCGCCATCATCGATCGTCACAATGCTGATATTGAGAGCCGAAGCCTTTGCCAGTTCGTCATGAGCCAATTCGACCGATCGGCCGGTTCCGAGCGCCTGCGCCGCTTGCGCGGGCAATCCAGCCGCCTCCAGCTCCGTGAGCGTCGCTTTGAGCACGCCTTCGACGCTGCCGAAGAATTCGACCAGTCGTCTCGACCGCGTCGGGCCAAGTCCAGGTGTAAGGGTCAGAGCCAGCCATGCGATCTGACTAGGGTTTATTCTTGCGCTGGATGGTGACGGCGTGGAAGTGGCCATGATAGCAGAGGCCTCCTCGCGCGACTCTATGGATTCAGCAAAAACGAAGTCAAGGTCAGGCGTCACATGTTTGGTAAGATTTGTTTGGAGCTTTTGGTTTTGACCTTTTAGCTCATAGCAAACAAAGCAGTTGTGACGCGCATCGGATTCGGAATTCAGATTCGCCCCGGCTTGTCACATCGAGCCACGGAAGCAGGTTTGCTAGAAGCTAACAGCTAGTAGCTAAGGTCTCGTCCCCATGCGCATCTCAGCCATTTCGTACCTTAATACCGCGCCTCTGCTGTGGGATTTCGAGCACGGCAGCGCCGGCCGGGACTTCGAGATCACATACACTGTACCGTCGCAATGTGCAGCAGAACTTGAGAACGGAACTGCCGACATTGGCATCATCCCCGCCGCAGCCTATGTCACAATCCCCGATCTGGTAATCCTGCCGGGGGTCGCCATCGCGTCCAGGCAGGCGGTCGGTTCCATTCTTTTAGTAAGCCCAAAGCGGCTTGAACAAATTCGCACGGTTGCGCTGGACAATTCGTCACTCACCTCGGTTGCGCTGACTCGTGTGCTGTTTGAGAAATACTGGGGTGGGGGAAGAGAATTCAATTCGGCTGCCCCGCAACTCGATTCCATGTTGGCCGGCCACGATGCAGCGTTGCTCATCGGCGACCCCGCGCTGCAAGTCGATCGCTCCCGTTATCACACGTGGGACCTTGCCGAAGAGTGGATCGGTTTTACCGGCAAGCCATTTGTGTTTGCCTTCTGGGCCGTAAGGCAAGAGGCGCTGAAATCCTCCAGGCTCGATCTGGCAGCAATTTTTCAGCGATCCCGTGATCACGGCTTGGAACCGGAGGCTCTGGAAGAGATCGCGAGAACGTGGGCGCCAAAGCTCCAAATCACGCAAGACACTGTTCACAAATATCTGACCACCAACATTCATTATTACCTCGATGAGCCCTGCCTGGAGGGTCTTCGGCTCTTTTACCGGGATGCTTTCGAATGCGGTGCGCTGCCCCGCGTGTCGCAATTATGTTTTGCTGAACCGAAAGCCGCATTGATCTGAGTATTTGGATGGAGTCCCGGTACCACTCCGCGCGGCAATTCAGCTTCTAAGATCAAATGCTCCTGCCTTCTGAAGTGCTGCTTGCTGTCCTGGTATGGCGTTGGGTTATTCGTATGGGTGGCCCGGGCCTGGTCTTGATCGGTATCGCAGATAACTCTATTGTCCCGTTGACCGGCAGCATGGATGTTCTCACCATCTGGCTGGCCGCCGGGCACCGCAACCTCTGGCCTTATTACGCAGCTATGGCCACAGTGGGCGCAGTGGTTGGCGGCTACGTTACTTATGCGCTTGGTCGCAAGGGCGGCAAAGAAGCCATAGAAAGAAAACTGAAAAAGGATAAAGCGGAAAAGCTCTTGAAGCGTTTCGATAAGTGGGGCTTCGGCTCAGTTGCCGTTGGGGCTTTGCTGCCCCCGCCTTTTCCTCTGGTGCCGGTCTTACTCGCTGCCGGAGCGCTGCAGTACTCGGCGAAAAAATTCCTGGCCGCGCTTACCCTCGGCCGAAGCGTCCGCTATTGCCTCGTCGCCGGTCTGGGATCGCTCTATGCTAAACCCATCACATCCTTCTTCAACCGCTACTACAAACCCACCGCTCTGGTCCTTGCCGGATTCGCGGCGATCGGCGGGTTCCTTGCGATTCGGGAATACCTGCACGCTCGCAAAAGTGGCAGTGAGCGCAACCGCACTACCTCGTCTAAGGCGGCGTGAGCACCCAGGCTCTTGAAACTCGGAAACTTTGAAATCTGCGAAACCTGGGAACCATCAGCTAAAATAAATCTAGCCCATGTCCCTGACTCACTCCCAGGCCCTCGATCTCTACCACTCCGACGATCTCATCGGCATCGGCATGGAAGCCGACGCCGTCCGTCGCCGTCTCCATCCCGAGGGAGTGGCCACCTACATCATCGACCGTAACATTAATTACACGAACTTCTGCACCGAGTACTGCACCTTCTGCGCGTTTTATCGTCCGCTGAAAGGGCCGCAGGCAAAAGAAGGGTACATCCTCGATCTCGATACCATCTACGAGAAAATCCGCGAAACTGTCGAACTCGGCGGCACCGGCGTGCTGATGCAGGGCGGCCTGCATCCCGATTTAAAGATCGATTGGCACGAAAAAATGCTGCGCGGAATCAAGCAGCGATTCAAGATCCACCTGCATTGCTACTCGGCTTCGGAGATTATCGCCATCGCCGAGTACAGCGGCCTCACCATTCGCGACACAATCTCACGCCTGCGCGACGCCGGACTCGACTCCATTCCTGGCGGCGGCGCGGAAATTCTTGACGACGAAGTCCGCCATCGCATCGCCCGTCTCAAGTGCCTGACCGAAGACTGGCTCAACGTGCACCGCACTGCGCACCAGCTCGGCATGCGCACCACCGCGACCATGATGTTTGGTGTCGGCGAAAAACACGAGCACCGCATCAACCATCTTCAGGCCATCTACAATTTGCAGGAAGAAACCGGCGGCTTCACCGCATTCATTCCGTGGACATTCCAGCCACAGAACACCGCACTCGGCGGCCGCAAATGGGACGAAGCGACCTCGGTTGAATATCTGAAAAACCTCGCCATCTCGCGCCTGTTCCTTTCGAACTTTCAGAATGTGCAATCGAGCTGGGTCACGCAAGGACTGAAAGTCTGCCAGCTCGGCCTGCGTTTCGGCGGCAACGACGTCGGCTCCGTGATGCTCGAAGAAAACGTCGTCCGCGCGGCCGGCGTGACCAATTGCACCACAGAAGAGGAACTCCGCCGCATCATCCGCGACGCCGGATTTAAGCCGGTGCAAAGGGACACGTTGTATAGGACGTACTTCCTGAATTAGCAGGAAAAAAAGGAAACGGCCTCACAAATGTGAGGCCGCCGTTTCTAGCACCCCGTCAAGGTCACTTAGATTATCGCTTTGCACGGGGGAAGAATCAAGCGATTGATGTATGAGGGAGAGCCCGCCCCGTCACGACTTCTCCCGTTCTGGAACTCCTTCGTAAGTACTTGAAGGTATGGACCTGGCGGGATTCGAACCCGCACCTGCGACCTTGACGGGGTGCCGTGCTCCCGCTACACCACAGGCCCATGCCGCAAAGGCTAGCCTACGAGATAGATCAAGTCACGGTTGTTTGTCACAACCCCGCTGTGGATTTCCGACAATAGGAAGACAATCGCACTCCGCTTCGGCGGCAACGACGTCGGCTCGGTAATGCTCGAGGAAAACGTCGTCCGTGCTGCCGGCGTGACCAACTGCACGACGGAAGAG
>DATJHT010000007.1:0-79539 GCA_035493765.1 Terriglobales bacterium | reverse complement strand
ATGAAGTTCTATGGCGGCTTCCGTCGCCACATGCATGCGGTTGAAATCGCGAGCGGCGGCTTGCTCATGGCTCTCGGCGTACTCCTGGTCCTGGGAAGATTCACTCTGCTGGCACGTTATTTCTCGTTCCTTAACCGGTTCGTTCTGTAAAGGAGTTCCGTGAAACGCGATCCGATCATTCTTATCGTTGTGGCCGTCGTCATTTCTTTGATGCTGGTCTTCGGCATCCAGAAAACGCGGCGTTCCCAGCCGCTGCAGCAGGGCGCCGCAGGCAAGTTACAAGGCCAGCCGGCTCCGGACTTCTCGCTCGCTTCGCTCGATGGCAAGACCCTCAAGCTTTCAGATTTCCATGGCAAGGCGGTGCTGCTCAATTTCTGGGCAACATGGTGCGAGCCTTGCAAGATCGAAATGCCCTGGTTCGTTGAACTGCAGAAAAAATATGAGGCGCAGGGATTCACGGTGCTCGGTGTCGCAATGGATGATGCTTCTCCGTCTGATATTGCCGACTTTGCCAGGAAAATGGGCGTGAATTATCCCATCGTGATCGGTAAAGAAGCGGTGGGCGATCAGTACGGCGGGATTCCCTATCTTCCTTCTACGTTTTATATTGGTCGCGACGGCAAAGTGGTTGACCGGGTTTTCGGGCTGGTAAGCCGTTCGGAGATTGAGTCGAACATTCAGAAAGCCCTGGAATCCCAAGGGCAGGTGGCGCAAAAGTGATGCAGGTCCGATTTCTGATTTTCGTCGCAATGATTGCAGTAGCTGTTTCGGCGCAGGATTTTCCTCCGGGTAGCCGAGCGCCTTCGGTGGCGTATTTTCCGCCGGAAATCAAGTCGGTCTATCGCGGCCATCCCGGAGTCGTGGAGTTACAGTTCCGCATCGCTTCAGGGTTCCACATTAATTCGAACCAGCCCAAGCAGGAATATTTGAAAAAAACCGAACTCAAGCTGGATGCGCCCACCGACATCGCCGTCGTGAAGGTTAAGTATCCCGCCGGAGAAGACCGCAGCTTCACCTTCGATCCCAATGAAAAGCTCAACGTTTATAGCGGGGACTTCGCCGTGGACGTTACGGTGAGGCCTTTGAAGACGGTTTTGCCTGCCAAGTACGCAGTGCACGGCACGCTGAAATATCAGGCCTGCGATAATGCCGCCTGCTATCCGCCCAAGCAGATGCCGATCAGCTTTGAGATCAAGGTTTCGAAAGACCCCGCGGTCAGGAAGAGAAATCCCGCGCAAAGCCCGCACGCGCACCGCTAGGTTTTAGTGGTTATTATCTGGCCTGTAAGTTCCTCGACCGCCGCCAGCCGCTTCGCCACTTTCTCCTTCCCCAGATTACTCATCACCGCAAACAAACTCGGCGCAACGCCTTGCCCGGTGAGTGCGACTCTGGCGCCATTAATCAGCGCGCCGGCTTTCACGGATTTTTCCGCCGCAAAGTCGCGTAGAACTTTTTCTGTGCCTTGTTCGCTGAAATCCTGCGCCTCGGCATAGCGTTGCCCTAGTTCAATCAGCATCTGCCGCACATTCGCATCTTTCAGAAATTTTTCAACTGCCGCGGGGTCAGCCTCAAAGTCATCGCTGAAGAATGCCCGGAACGATCCCGCGAAGTCTTTCAGGCTGCGGGCGCGTGGCTTGAGCAAATCAATTGTCGCAAGCAACCTGCCGCGTTCGGCTGAAGGCGTAAACCCCGCCCGTTTCCACTCTTCTTCAATCGGAGGCAGTAGGCGCTCGGCCGGATATGATCGAATGTATTCGGTGTTGAACCAGTCCAGCTTGCCACGATCGAACACGGCATTGGACCGCGAAACGGCCTCGAGTCCGAATAGACGAATCAATTCTTCGTCGCCCATAGTCTCGGACGTGCCTTCAGGCGGCGTCCATCCCAAGAGAGCAAGAAAATTCCGGAACGCCTCGGGAACGATACCTTCCTCCCGGTAGGCCATGACGCTGGTTGCGCCATGACGCTTGCTGAGGCGAGTCTTATCCGCACCGAGAATCAGCGGCACGTGGGCAAAAATCGGCAGAGCAGAACCCAGTGCCTGGTACAGCAGCACCTGCTTCGGCGTATTTGAAATGTGGTCGGCGCCGCGAATGATGTGGGTAATTCGCAAATCAATGTCATCGGCCACGACGCTCAGGTGATAGGTCGGGCTTCCATCGGAGCGCAGCAGGACGAAGTCTTCCAATTCACTGTTGGCAAACTCGACTTTGCCGAAGACGGCGTCGTCAAACGAAGTACTCCCGCCCTCGGGGATGGCGAATCGCACGGCGCCCGCATCTCCCGAGCCTCGGCGGCGCTCAGCTTCGACGCGATCAATCTTCCTGCACGTGCCTTCATAACGCGGCGGGCGGCCCTCTTGCGCCGCCTTCACCCGCCTCGCCTCCAATTCCTCTTTACTGCAGAAGCAGTAATAAGCGGCTCCAGAATCCAGCAGCTTCGCCGCCGCTTCTTTATACAAATCAACCCGCTGCGTCTGGTAGCAGGGCCCCTCATCCCAATTGATCCCCAGCCATTCGAGTCCCTGCAAAATTCCTTCGACCATCTCCGGAGTCGAGCGTTCGAGGTCGGTGTCTTCGATACGGAGAACCAGTGTCCCTTGAAAATGACGAGCAAAAAGCCAGTTGAATAGCGCCGTCCGGGCGCCCCCCACGTGCAGGTAGCCGGTAGGAGAAGGGGCAAAGCGGACGCGCGGTTTGATTGAGAGGACCGAGAGGCTGGTCATTCCTTCGTAACCAATCTGGATGTTACGGCCCTCCCTAAGCACCGTCAAGCAAGGGTGAGAGGCGGTGGAAAGTTCCTTTAGTCACTCTAAAGGGTATTGTTTTAGCCCGAAACGTATGCCACGATAAACACTGCATTCTTCCCCGTAGAAGCCTGAGAAGCAAGGGCTTCCGCTCATGAACAACATCGCGCTGAGTTCAATGTTGCTGCCGGGAGTGGTTCCACTCCTGCTCTTCCTGGTGTTCACGTACTTATACCAGCAGAGCAGGCAGCCATACTTCCGGGCATGGCAACTGGCCTGGGCCGCTTACGCGCTGCACTTCGCCCTCGATGCATGGTCTCAGGCCTGGGGCAGTCTTCCGGCGGTTGAATTTCTGGCGTCGTTGCTACTGGTGGCGATGGCGTTCTGCATCCTGGTTTCCACCCGGCTTACTCGACGCCTGACTAGCGCTGAGCGCCGTCAGGCCTTCCGGCCGCGATGGTATGAATTGGTGGTAGCCATTGCCTGTACCGGATTGGCGTTTTGGGACGCCCATTTTTTCACCGGCGGGCACGCAGCTTCCTCGAATCTGCACCTGCGCCTCGGCGTTGGCGTCGCGGTGGTGCTCGCCTATAGTTCCTTTCATTTTTATCTTGCGGCGCAGCGCAGAAGTTCGCCGGCTTTTTACCTGCTTTTTGTTTCTCTCGCTTTCTGGTCGGTGCTGATGCTGGTCGGCCAGTTCAAGCCTGGTCTGGCTGAAATGCTCGGCGTTGCCGGACAGCTTGGGCCGGTGCCCCAACTGCTGCTGGGCATCGCGATGGCGATGGTTCTTTTTGAGAATGAACGGAATGCGGTGCAGGAAAACGCCCTTGCATTTTCCACCCTCGGCGTTGATCCCATGCGGCTGCTTGCTGCCAGCGATCTGGTACCCAGCATGCAGAGCATCCTCGACCGTCTGGTCGCGCCGCTACCGACGGGGCGTGCGGTCATCTGTATTTCCGAGCGCTGGCGCGCAGTGCTGCCTTCGGTTCAACTTGGATTCTCGCCGGAATTCGCCGCAAACCTCGATGCCAGCGGCGCCGGCGAATATGTCTGCGAGCTCGCCTATCGGCGCGGCGGCTTCGTCATGTTTCGCGATCTGCCGGATATGGCTGAACCTCTTCCGGCTTTTCCGGGTGGGCGGTTCGAGCAGTTCCGCCGATCCATGGCTGCTGAAAATATTCGTAACGTGACCGCGGTCAGCCTGCAAACGCGCGAGCACAACTTTGGCGTGATTTTGTTTCCCCACGCTGAGCGTCACTTGTTCGGCGCGTCCAATTTGCGGTTGTTAATCGGCCTCGCGCTCCAGATCGGCCTGACTCTCGAGAATTATGTCGTGATGCACGACGCGCAGCGGCGAACGAAAGAGTACCAACTGCTGACGCAGATCGGTCAGGCGATCAGCTCGCGTCTTGACCAGCAGGAAGTGCTGCGCGCAGTCCAAAAGGAACTGGGTCAAATTTTCGACACTTCCAATTTTTACGTAGCGTTTCTGGAAGGCGATGCCATCGTCTTCCACGTCGAGGTGGAAGACGGACAATTCCTTCCCAAGCGCCAGCGCAAAGTTGGAAATGGGCTTACCGAATACATGCTGCGCACCGGACAGCCTCTGTTGATCAGGTCCGATCTCGACCGCGCTCGCGAGCGCCTGGGCGTCACATTTGTTCCGCGGCGTCCGGCAAAGTCTTTCTGCGGCGCGCCCATTCTGATTAACGGCAAGGCCACCGGCATAATGGCCGCCATGAGCACCAGCCGCGAATATGTTTTCGAACAGCGCGATCTCGACGTTCTGAAGACGGCCGCAGGCCAGGTTTCTGTCGCTATCGAAAATGCGCGGTTGTTCTCTGAAGAACAACGTCGGGCCCATCAATTCGCTTTCCTAAATAGCGTGTCGAAAACCGCGATTTCCAGCGATGACGCAGAGCAGATGCTGGCAGAGATCGTCGGGCACATTCAAAAACATTTCCGCTTCGATCATATTGGGATCGGCATTCTTGACTATGCGACGAAAGAGATTGAAATCCGGGCCGAGGCCGGAACGACAGCGCAAGAAAAAGGACGGAAGATTGCCGTAACGGCGGGCATTATTGGGCGGGTAGCGCGCACCGGCGAAGCTGTAATGGTCCACCTGTCTGAAGATTCGCAGCCGCAGGGCTTGTTGTCTTCGGCGCACAGCGTGCTCTGCATTCCCATTACCTATGGTGAGTCGTTGCTCGGGGTGCTCAATGTCGAGAGTGAAATCGAAAACGCCTTTTCCCCGGAAGACCGGCTGGTAATGAATACGCTCGCCGACCTGTTGGCCACTGCGCTGCACAACTCATTCGTCTTTCAAAAACTCCAGCAGCAGTCGATCACCGATGGCCTTACCAGCATCAAGACCCGCCGCTTCTTCTGGGAAGCGCTGTCGGGCGAATGGAAACGCGCATCGCGCTCCGGACGCCCCTTCTCGGTGGTGCTGGTCGATCTCGATAAGTTCAAGGAAGTGAATGATACGTTCGGCCACATGGAAGGCGACCTTGTCCTGGCTCGGGTCGGACGCCTGCTGGAACAAAAATGCCGGCAGTCAAACGTGGTTGCGCGCTATGGCGGCGACGAATTCGTAATTCTGATGCCCGAAACTAGCGTGGAACAGGCGCAAATCTTGGCTGAGCGCCTGCGGCTTTGGGTTGCGACAGATCCTATGCTGAGCGAGCACCACATCACAGGCAGCTTCGGCGTCGCGACTTTCCCGGCGCACGGATTCTCGGCAGAAGACATCATTCGCGTGGCCGATGCCGGTATGTACGTCTCGAAAAAAGCCGGCGGGGATCGAGTGTCTATCGCCGAAGACTACGGCACCGATCAGACTTCGACTCTCCAGCGCCAGCAGGTTTCCGGTTATGTGGAGGGGTTCCTGCAACGTGAGCGCACCGGGCCCGAGCAGATCGATGAACTGGTGGCCACGCTCCGCAAGCTCTCTTCCGGTGATGAACAGAAAAACATCCCCTTGCTCCGGGAGTCGATTGAAGCTCTGGCCCGCGCCGCGGAATCACGAGAGCTGAGTTCCTCCGGCCATGGCGATGCAGTGGCGCAGTACTCAGAAATGATCGGCAGGGCGCTCGGTTTGACGAGCGATGATATCCATCTGCTCGGCTTCATGGGCCGCGTCCATGATGTCGGCAAAATTCTTATTCCTGAACAAATTTTGAACAAAGAAAGCGCGCTGGCTGAGGAAGAGTTTCATTACATGAAAATGCATCCCCGGCTGGGGGCAGAAATCGTCGCCTGCGTTCCCGAAAGCGAGCTCATGCAGAAGGCGATTGAATGCCATCACGAACGCGTAGATGGCAGCGGATATCCCTTGGGATTGAAGGGCGACGAGATTTCGCTCTGGGCCCGCATCCTGGGCGTGGCCGATGCCTATGTGAATCTCACCAGTGACCGCTCCCTGACGCCCGGAAAAACCAGCGAGCAAGCTCTCATTGAGCTCGAAAAATCCAGCGGGACCAAGTACGACGGCATGCTGGTTCGCGTGCTCGCGCGTGAACTCAAGTCTGAGCGCAGCCTGCCCGGGCTGAGCTAGCAATTGTGATCACAGATTCTGGTTGCAAAGGGCGGCGAAGCACCTGACGCTCCTGCGAAGATAGTCAATCATGACAGGGTTGACTGGCGACTTCCATCGACAGTGACACTGCAAAGAATCGCCGAAGGACGTCTGTATGTCCCCCGGCGAGTGGCCGCTTCGCGGTATTCGAAAGTTGGGGAATCACAGCCAATTCTTTGCCGTAACGAATCCGTCTCAGCGATCACTACTTTCTGGGGGAGCATCATGGCAAACGTGAATTACTGGTTTGGATATTGGGTGTCGGCTACCGACACTGACGCTCTGGCGCCGGGTGACGCTCACAGCTGGGTGGCGTGGCCGTACAGTTACGGCGAAGCGGTTGGCATCTCCGCCAGCGCTACAGAGCCCGGAGAAGAGCATATCCTGGCGGTGGAGAATCTGAGCCTGCAGGATGATCTGAACGGTCGCCGCATGCTCTTCACTGTCAGGAATGTTGGTCGAAGCCGGGTCAACGGCTACGGCATCGGCTACTCGCACATCTCTCAATGAGCAGGCACCAAGGAAAATAAAATGAAACTCTCAGTTCATTACGATCCATCAGGCAAAGTGCGGTCTTTCGTCGCGGTTGGCGGCACCCATGACAATGGCATGATGCTGGTGCCAAAGCCGGGAGCGCTGGTCGCTGAAGTAGAAGAAGTCACTCTGGAATCTGGCGTCGCGGGGTTGAAGAAGTTGCGCGAGATTGCAAAGAACTACATCGTGAAAGAGCCGGCCGATAAACGTACGCTGACGAAAGCTTGAGCGCCCTCACGCGAAATCATGCGTGGCTTTTTTTCGGAGCAATCACCTTCACTCGCTCCCACGGACGCTTCTTGCGCTCATCGGCGGGCTTGTCGCGGTCAACGATGCGGTCGTAGTGATATGCTTCGCTCACCGTGCCGAGCGACTCGTTGTACAGACTGGGCAGTCCAAGCGCCTCTTTTAATTCTTCACTGAACTGCTGCAGGGCCTTGAGATGATCGGCAGTGGCAGCGACTTCCGTCTTTGAAGTCTTCAGCACCTGCTGATAGCCGCGGTTGATGAGCTTGGAAATTTCTCCACTGATCAGGTAGCCAGGGTAGGCGAAAATTTTGACGCCGTCCTCGCCGTCCTTCTGAATCGCCGCTGACACGTTGTACTTCTTGATGAAGACGCGCCCTTGAGTGCCTGGGGCTTCGATCAAATCAAAACCGTGATCGCGCAGCCACTGCACTGCATCTTCAAATGTTCGCTCCGCCACTTTGGTCGCCATGAACCCAGCTCCTATGCTGTCAGCTTTCAGCTCTCAGAAAAACCTAATCCTTCTGCCTGAATGCCGCTCCTCAAAAACCTAATCCGTACAAAACGGTTAGATGCTCGCGCATTCATAATAGGACCATACCCGATCAACTGTAGCTTCAGGCGACCAGCACCCTGAGCCCCAGCTCACACCGATGTATCCCAAGCGGCTCCTCTATAATCTAACGACAAGTTGCCGATTTGTGTCATCTGGCAACGTTACGATAGTCACGGCTGCATGCGTCTCTCGACCACAAACTTCGCGGAGGAAGAGCGGGCATTGTCTCACAAAAAGTTGGGGGAGCGCAGTGTTGAACGCATTGGCAACACGCCATTGCTGCGTTTGGAGCGCATCGGGCGCGAGTTCCCTCACGTCCAGATTCTCGGTAAAGCCGAATGGTGCAACCCTGGCGGATCGATCAAAGACCGCGCCGCGTGGCACATCGTGCGAGAGGGACGCCGTGGAGGAAAATTTACCGACGGCAAAGTTCTCCTCGATTCCACCAGCGGAAACACTGGCATTGCTTATGCCATGATCGGCGCGGCGCAAGGATTTCCGGTCACGCTGTGCATGCCGGAGAATGTTTCTATCGAGCGCAAGCGAATTCTGTTCGCGTATGGCGCGAAAATTATCTACACCGATCCGGCAGATGGTTCTGACGGGGCCATCCGCATGGCGCGCGAGTTGTATTCCTGGGAGCCGGAAAAATATTTTTACGCCGACCAGTATTCGAACGACGCCAACTGGCAAGCCCATTACCATGGCACCGCGCAAGAGATCTGGCAGCAAACGGAAGGGCGGGTCACGCATTTCATTGCCATGCTGGGCACCAGCGGAACATTCATGGGAACATCGCGGCGACTGAAAGAGTTGAATCCGAATATTCGTTGCATCTCGTTGCAGCCGGATTCGCCGTTCCATGGAATCGAGGGCGCCAAGCACATGGCGAGCGCCATCGTGCCTAAGATTTATGACCCCAAGCTGGCCGATGAAGACATTGAAATTGCCACCGAAGACGCCTATACAAATGCGGTTCGTGGCGCGCGAGAAGAAGGCCTGCTGCTCGGAATTTCAGCCGGCGCGGCAATTGCGGGAAGCCTGCAAATCGCGCGTAGGCTGGGGAAGCAAGAGGAAGCAGTGATCGTCACCATCTTTCCCGATTCCGGCGACAAGTATTTGAGCGAAAGATTTTGGGCGGAAGCGAGCTCTTAGCACTGAGCTTTTAGCCAGGACTGCGCTGGTTCAACTACAGGCTAAAAACCTTAAGCTAACGGCTAAAAGCTGATGTTAAGACTAGGCCAATCCCATTACGACGCGCTTCGCCAGCACGGCGAAGAAACCTATCCGCACGAATGTTGTGGCGTTCTGCTCGGCCACATCGACGATGAGGATAACCGCGTGGTGACTTCGCTCGCCCGCGCCGGAAACACCCGCAGTGATTCGCCGCAGAACCGTTACAACATCGACCCTAAAGAACTGGTCCGCATCCAGCGCGAGGGCCGTGAGCGTGGCGAAGACATCATCGGCTTCTATCACTCGCATCCTGATCACCCCGCCCAGTGGTCGCAAACCGACCTCGCCGAAGCCCACTGGTTTGGCTGCTCCTACGTCATCACCAGCGTGGAGAAAGGCAAAGCCGTGCTGACCAATTCGTGGGAACTGATGGGCGCAGACGAGGATGACAAGAAGCTGGTAGATGAGCGGATCGAGGTGGTGTGAGTTTTGTAGGTCGAACTTTCCTCTCCATGATTTCGTCGTTATGCCCGATCATTTCCACGCCCTGATTACCGTCGAAGGCGAGATGACGGTCGACCGTGCAGTCCATCCAGTTCATCAAAGGCGGATTCGCATTTCGGGCCGGTAAGGAATTGGGATTCAGAGCGCCCGTCTGGCAAAGAGGCTTTTCCGAGGTGCGGATTTACGATTCGCGATTGCTTGCGAGTAAAAGAATACATCGCGAAGAAGGCGGTGAAGCGCGGTTTGGTCGAGAAGCCACGACTATCTCTATTCCGCCGCGCACGGCGTTTGGATTAGACGAAGTCCCGCGGTTCGCGGGTGGGCGCGGGCTCATCTGAATCCCTTGCCCGTTTTGTGGCATCATTTATCCATGCCAAAGATCCACATACCTACGCCGTTGCGGCAGTATGCCGGCAAACAGCCTGCAGTTGACGTGAAGGGTTCAACCGTTGGAGAGGCCTTGAGCGGGCTGGTTTCGCAACATCCCGACCTGCGCCGGCATCTTTATACTGACGAGGGCAAGCTGCGCGCATTCGTGAATGTCTATCTGAATGACGAAGATGTGCGCTACATGCAGAAGGAAGCGACGGCCGTTACAGACGGGGACCATATTTCAATCGTTCCGTCGATTGCGGGCGGATCAGCTCTTAGCTGTTAGCCTTTAGCTTTCGGCCGGACCAGTTCGGCTAGGGCTTATGGCTAAAGGCTAAGAGTTTTTTTATGATTTGAATCCAGACGGGAATATTGATGCCCACACTTACTGAAGTAAAACCCGCAGCAACGCTCAACAACGACGAAATTCTGCGCTATTCGCGCCACCTCATCATGCCCGAAGTCGGCATGGAGGGACAACTCAAGATCAAGGCTGCAAAAGTCCTCTGCATCGGCGCAGGAGGCCTCGGCTCGCCGCTGGCTCTGTATCTGGGCGCAGCCGGCGTGGGCACGCTCGGCATCGTTGACTTCGATGTAGTGGACTACACCAACCTCCAGCGCCAGATCATACACAGCACCGCCGACGTGGGCCGTCCCAAGCTCGATTCCGCCGCTGAGAAACTCAAAGCGATGAATCCGTTCTTGAACATCAAGAAGTTCAATACACGGCTTTCCAGCGAAAACGCCATCGAGCTGTTCAAAGAATTCGACATCATCGCCGATGGCACTGACAATTTCCCCACGCGTTATCTGGTGAACGACGCGTGCGTGCTCACCGGCAAGCCCAATGTATATGGCTCGATCTTCCGGTTTGAAGGGCAAGCCAGCATTTTCGCAACCAAGGAAGGTCCGTGCTATCGCTGCCTGTATCCCGAACCACCACCTCCGGGACTGGTTCCTTCATGCGCAGAAGGGGGCGTGTTAGGAATCCTGCCGGGACTGGTCGGAGTGATTCAGGCGACGGAAGCGATCAAGCTGATTCTCGGCTCCGGCGATCCGCTGATCGGACGCTTGCTGCTGATCGACGCGCTGGGCATGAAATTCCGCGAACTCAAGCTGCGCAAGAATCCTGATTGCCCCGCTTGCGGCAAAAATCCTACCATCACCCGATTGATTGATTACCAGGAATTCTGCGGAATTCGTGGCGAAGAAGTAGAGGCGGAAGTGACTACATCTGAAATGCAGGTTGAAGAATTGAAGGAGCGTCTTGACCGCGGCGACGACTTATACATTCTCGATGTGCGTGAGCCGCACGAATATCAGATATGCAATCTGGGCGGACATCTGATTCCCTTGGGCGACCTCCCCAGCCGCGTGAACGAGCTTGACACCAGTAAAGAGATCGTTGCGCACTGCCGCTCCGGCGTACGCAGCGCCAAGGCGGCGAACTTCCTGCGCCAGGCCGGATTCAAGAAGGTACACAACCTGGCCGGCGGGGTTCTGGCGTGGGCGGACCGCATTGATCCGAGTATGCCGAAGTACTAAGGGCAGGCGTTAGGTTTCGGGCTTTGGGACTCAGCACCATCAAATTCTGCGAGCGCGGTAGCTCAGCCGGTCACCAAACCATGTTTCCGCGTTCCGCGAGTTCGGAATGACACTGCGTTAATTTATTAAGTCAGGAGATCACGATTGACTTGTGCGATCTGCGAGAAGCGCAGAGACAAGCGCTTTTGCCCGGCAGTGCACGGACGCATCTGCCCGCAATGTTGCGGCGAGCAACGAGAGGTGACGCTGGATTGTCCGAGCGATTGCGTCTATTTGCAGCAGGCGCGTGAGCACGAGAAGCCGCGTTCGATCGAGCAACTCGATCAGTCCGCACTTTTCCCCAAAGTTGAGATCGGGGATCAATTTCTCTACGAGCAGGAACACCTGATTCTCGGCCTCAGCTATGCTCTGGCGAAAAGCGCGCGGGCCGACCACGGTGTCCACGATGCTGATCTGATTGCCGCATTGTCGTCGCTCGCCCGCAACTACGAGACTCTGGCAAGTTCCGGCCTGCACTACGAGACCCCGGTGACGAATTTGACGCACCAGGCGATCGCCAACGAAGTTCAGAAAATGATCAAGGAATACCGCGAGGCCGAGCAGAAGCACATTGGATACAGCAAGCTTCGCGATTCAGAGGTGCTGCGCGGAATCGTGTTCCTGCTGCGCATGAGTATGGTGCGAACTTCTGGCCGCCCTAAGTCGCGCGCATTTGTGGATTTTCTGTATCGTCAGTTCCCCGAGCAGGAGTCTGCGGTGGTCGGAGCCGATGAAGGTAGCCGGATTGTGATGCCGTAGATTTCTCTTTGGGTCACGTGCCGTCCCTAACGGAACTCGATCCTTTTGCTCTCCTACCCAGCGGTTCCGTGCTGGCCTAAGCTGGGCCGCTCCTTCGGAACTGCATCAATAAAGCCGCTTACGCACGGATGAGTTTCTTCACCGTTTGCCCGGCGGGTAGCGCATCGCGCAGTTCACGAATCGTGCGTTTGAATATCGGATGACGGACATCCGGCGCGATTTCTGCCAGTGGTTCCAGTACAAAGCGGCGTTCATGCAAGTGCGGGTGCGGTACCGAGAGCGAAGGGATGTCGATGATGGAACTCCCGAAGAACAGGATGTCGATGTCGATTGTGCGCGGGCCTTTCTGCTGCTTGCGCTGTCGGCCCATGCCCTGCTCGATCGCGAGTATTGCGGAGATCAACTGTCGAGGCATCTTTTTGGTGTCGAATTTGACTGCGGAATTCAGGAACCACGGTTGTGCTGTCACTTCCACTGGTTCGGTTTCATAGAAAGACGAAACCGCCACAACGTCTCCGACATCCCTGAGCTTTTCGATTGCGGTGCGAAGATTCGCTTCCCGGTCCCCCAGGTTTGAGCCTAACGAAAGATAGACGATCTTGTGCACAGGATAATTTTCCGGCTTGGTGTTGGATGTAACTAGAACAAGATCAGGTTCCTGGCAGGAATCCAGCTTGGAACTTGTGACGGGCTTAAGCCTTGCGGCATGCTTTCTGAACCAGTCATGCTGCCTATAGAACTCAGAATTGACCGCGCTCAGCGTCTGCTACGCATGATTGAAGATGACGCGCCGCTTCTGGCCGTGCGTTTAGCCCCGCTGTCGCCCGAACGACAGAAATCGGCGAAATCCTACGCGAGCGAACTGGCGGCGATGACCCGCGCCGAGATCCGAAAGCTGATGGAAGAAAAAGACTCGGCCGACGCGATCGAAACGATGCCCACAGCGGCCGACTGAGCTAACGCTGGCTCAGGTGGTAAAGATCTGCCTGGCCCCCCGGACGCGCATAAACCACTGTCGAAAGATCCTTGGAGAAATCATAGGCGTTGCCGCTGTAGCCCTGCCGAAAAGCAAAAGGAAGCTTAAGCGCCGGCTGGGGCGCCCCGGTCAGTTTCTCCGCCCGCCACGGCAAGCGGTAGATAATTGTTTCGCCGCGAACGACGGTCAAGTAAAGGATGGATTTGCCATCCTCTGAGAAGTGAAATATAAAGCTCGTCGTTTTGGGATCAAGCGAAATGCATTTCTTGTCGCTGATTGAGATCACGTCAATTCCCACCGGAACCGTTCCCGCAAGGAGGAATTTTCCGTCAGGAGAAATATCGCCACTGAATCCGCATTTATCTACCAGCAGTTCGGATTTCAGCGTTTCTGTGTCTGCACTCCAAGTCGAGACGACTTGGGGATCCGCCTTATTACCCGCGAAATAGAGTTTCTTGCCATCCGGCGACCAAGCAGCTTGGCCGACAAAGGCTCCGGTCCAATCAATCTGATGCATTGCGCTGCCGTCGGTGTTGGCGAGAAATACCTTGGCCAAAGAACCTTCAACAGTCGCGAATGCAAATTTGGAATCATCAGCGGAAAACGCCAACGTCAAGATGCTGGGAGCGTTGGCTAATTTGACCCGATTGCCGCCATCCAGATTCGCAATCCACATTTCCTGGCCTTGACTGCGACTGAGGGTGATGTATGCGACGCGACGGCCGTCCTGGGATATGACGGGTTGCGTGGCATTTTCAGCGACAACATCAAACGATTGTTTGGTGCGAGGCCGATACACCGTGAGCGCGCCCGACTGTTTTCCATTTACGAAGTAAAGTCCCTTTCCGTTTGGATCGGGCATGGGAGATAAGTCCGGGCCCGGGCCGAAGGTGACCTGTTTCCAGCTATGATCCGATAAGCGGTATTGCCAGATATTGGTGATTCCGTTTACGGTCCGTGGAAGCACCAGGCTTTCGCCGGGCACATCCCAAGTGCCCCGCGCCGCAATGCCGGTTAGCTCATCCAGTTTTTGCGTGGTGTGATTGCTCAGATTCACTTTGAACAGGGAAATGGTCGACAACGGCCCGGTGAGGACCTCCCCGGTTTTGCCCGCGACGATCAAAAGCTGATTACCATCCGGGAAAAGCAAGATTCCAACCGGGATGAAGCCCGGATCTGGAGTGAACACGGTTTCTTCGGTTAGCCCTGGGTTAGCTTTTCTGAGAACTGCGGAGCGGTTGCCGTAATAAAACCACTTGCCGTCAGGCGAGCTGACAATCCCTGACCCTGACGCGATTCGCGTGGGCGTTCCTCCCAAAGTGGGCACCGCCCACGCACCGTTGTCGCCACCCGGTATGTCGTAATAAATTTGTGTTCCGTCGGGTGAAAAGCTATCAAGTTCTTTGTCCGTCGAGTCGTTCGTGAGTTGTAGCGGATCGCCGCCGGATGCCAGCATTACAAATACCTGATCGAAACCCGATGCCGCGGACGTGAAAGCCAGGGTACGGCCGTCGGGCGAGAGGACGGCGTCGTTCATTGGTTTGTTCCAGTGGCTGATCTGCGTAATCTTCGGCGGGCCCGCCGCCGGAGTACGCAAGTAGTAGGCGATGGCGCCGAGAACAATCAACAGAAGCAGTCCACCGACAGTGAAATATGTCATACGCGCCGAACCGGTGGATGTGGAGGCCGCCGCTATGACTCCACCGCTTACCGCTGCTGGAACGCCTCCGGAGATTCCGGCCGATGCCGCCGAGCGTCCCGAGTCCGTATCGCGTTTGAGCCGCTTCAGGTCGCCGCGCAACTCCGCCGCAGATTGGTAGCGAAGGTCGCGGTCTTTTTCCAGACACTTATTGATGATCCGCTCCAACTCCAGCGGCACTTCCGGGTTCAGTCGCACAGGCGAGACCGGCGCGCCGTGCAGAATCTGATCGAAGATGACGGCAGAAGTGGTTCCGGAAAACGCCTGCCTCGCGGTTGCCATTTCGTAAAGCGCGACCCCGAAAGAAAACAGGTCGGTGCGCGCATCCAATTCCTCGCCGCGCGCCTGCTCGGGGGACATGTACGCGACGGTGCCAAGGGCTGTCCCCGGGCTGGTAAGAAACTGGTCGGTGGTGCCCACCGTCGCGATGGTTGCTGCACCGACGGGCTCACCGACGCGCCGCGTCTCAACCGTGACCTTGGCCAGGCCAAAGTCAAGAATCTTAGCCTGCCCACGGAGAGTCACGAAAATATTTGCCGGTTTAATGTCCCGGTGAATGATTCCTTTGGAGTGGGCCGCGTCAAGAGCATCGGCCATCTGAATTGACAGTTCGAGCAATTGCTCAGTACGAATCGGTTTCCCTTCAATCCGGTGCTTCAGAGTTATGCCTTCCAGGAATTCCATCGCGATGAAAGGACGCCCGGCGTCCTCATCAATGTCGTAGATGGTGCATATATTCGGATGGTTAAGTGCGGACGCGGCGCGGGCCTCACGTTGAAGGCGCTCGAGTGATTGGTGGTCGCGGGCAAGCGCGTCGGGAAGGAATTTGAGGGCAACAGCGCGGCCCAGCTTAGTGTCTTCGGCCTTGTACACCACTCCCATACCGCCGCCACCCAGCTTCTCCAGCATGCGATAGTGTGAAATGGTTTCGTCCATTATTCAGGAGCGCGCCCGTGCTGAATAGGTGAGTGTACTCCCGGCGTTAAAGGCTGAAAAGTGGACGGAACTTGGGTTAAAGACTTTGTCCAGCGGCGACTTCGGTGACAGAGTCGCTCTCCTTCGGCTCTGCAGACAATGTCGTCTCTTCCCACAACGATTGGTCACGCAACAGTCGAGAGACCAGGGCGGTGTGCATGGCATGACCCGCCCGGTCCGCGACAACATTTCCGAGGATCTGACGGCCGGTCAAAGCGAGATCGCCGATGAGATCAAGAATCTTGTGGCGAACGAATTCATCCTCGAATCGGAGTGGGGGATTGGTCAAACCGTCGCGGGTGAGAACCAGCGCGTTTTCCCGCGATGCTCCCCGAATCAATCCCTGCTGTCGCATGGCTTCGGCTTCATGTAGAAATCCGAAAGTCCTGGCTGGAGCAATACTCGAAACATAGTGGCCGTTGGTGAGCTCGATAGCCAGTGATTCACGCCCGATCATGGGATGCGGAAAGTCGATAGTGTAAGAAACCGAGTAACGCTCGGCTGGATACACTGCGATGAATTTCTTTCCCTCACGCACTTCAAGCGACCGCAGAATGCGAATGTAAGTTCGTGGGCGCCGCTGCTTGCGGATACCGGCGCGCCGGATAAGATCAACGAACGGGCGCGCGCTGCCGTCAAGGATGGGAATCTCAAGATTGTCGAGTTCGACGATGGCGTTGTCGATTCCCATGCCCACGAAAGCGGAAAGTAAATGTTCAGTGGTAGAGATCAGCACGCCTTTCTTCATCAGGCTGGTCGCGTAGCTGACGCGGGCGACATTGCGGCTGACGGCTTCAACTTGAAATCCGTCCAGATCGGTTCGGCGAAAAACTATGCCAGTGTTGGAAGGTGCCGGAAGGATACGCACTGAGACCGGCGCTCCCGAATGCAGGCCTACACCGTCGCACTCAACTGCAGTCCGTATTGTTTGTTCGCAAAACAGGGTTCCTTCTCGACAATAGAGTACAACTCCAGCCTGACTAGCCAATGTGGCAAATAAGCCACATGAATGTGGCGGCAATGGCTGACGGGATGCGTCTAAGGTTATAATCTACAAATACTTACAAACAATTACGTGTGGAGCTGGGATTCGAAAGTGTTACACAGATCGTAACCGTTGGCTTTTATTTCGGACCGTTTATTCCACTTATTTGTGCTTCTCGCGAGCAGCGTGGGGATCGAAGAGGCTGTCGCTGACTGGCTGGTTGTAGCTCGCTGACGTCAGGAAAGATTGAGCGGCCATCTCGCCGTTATACATGCGAGTGACGTCGAATGGAGTCATAATGTTCTGCACGGAGCGGTAATTATCAAAGACTTCCTCTTCAACATTGCGCTCTTTGTCGGTAGGATCGCGCCATGTGAATTTCTTTTTTACCGGAAGATGGGTGTTGATGTCGAAATTTAAAGTCACAGCTTCGTTCTTGGCGTTCATGATGGTGACCTGATCGGTTTCTTTCTGCGCAGCCACCGTCTGCCCCTCATAAAACAGTGCAACCCCTGGCTGGTGGATCCATTCGCGCAGCACGATTTCAAGGGCATAGTGATGACGCCGCAGGTAAGGATCGAGTTCCTCCTTGGGTTCCAGATTGCGCACGCCTTTGTATGTCACCTCGTATCCTTTGTCGTCGTTGAAGATTTCAACTACGTCGCGTTTCTTGGTGAGTTCGACGCGCTCTTTGTCCGGATATTTCTTGAACCTCCAAAAAATCGTTCCCAGGCTGTTGGCCTCGCCGTGATGGAAGCTATACGCCCTACCCTCCTGCGTCTGCTCCTGCCAATTGAGATATGCCTGACCGCCGAGGGCCTGGATGCCCTGATCGAGTACACCCTTGGCTTTGCGCACGTTTTCCTGATCGGTGCTGAGCGAAGAAGGATTTTGCCCTGGGGGCGAGCTTTGATCCGAACCGGCCGAGGGCGTGCCGCTCTGCCCCACAGCAAGAGCTGTCAGGCAGAGTAAAGTAAGCGCATGTTTCATCTCTATATTGTATTTAGACGCGGCTGAACCTCGTTTCGGCTGCTCTCGATCTTTCATCCCGCCAATACCGCGCCGCCATTTACATTGAATACCTCGCCAGTGACAAAGCCCGCCCATGTCGTGCACAGGAACAGGATCGGTCCGGCGATCTCATCAGGCGTGCCTACACGGCCCATGGGTATGGTGGCGAGCACCTCAACAGCGACGGCGGGATCATCCAGCGCCGGTTTGGACATATCCGTGTCAACCCAGCCAGGAGCAACGCAGTTTACGTATATATGATCAGGAGCGAGTTCTGTCGAAAGCCCCTTGACCATACTGATCACTGCGCCCTTGGTGGCTGCATAGTCACAATGGAAGGCCTCACCACGCTGACCAGCGGTAGAACTTATGAGCACGATGTGTCCCGGTGCTTTCAGGCTGGATCTCTTTTTAATCTCCGCGACCGCATGCTTGACCAGACCGAATACTGAGTCGAGGTTGACGGAAACAGTGTTGCTCCACTGTTCGTCGGGAGTGCTTTCAATGGGAGCGTCTCCCGGAGGCCACACGCCATGATTGGCGACCAGAATATCCAGACGGCCAAAACGCTGTACGCAGGCCTGAACCAGGGCCTTGGGCGCCTGTGTACCACTCAAACTGCAAGCCATCGCCGCACATTTGTCATCTCCGCACTCGTTCACGAGGCGTTCGGCGGCGGCCTTGGATTTTTCGTAATTGAAGAAGACGCGGGCACCCGCCTGCACGAACAAGCGGACCGCCGCCGCCCCAATGCCGCGCGACCCTCCGGTAATCAGCGCAACCTTACCTTCCAAGGAAAGATAAACGGGCATGGCTGAAATAGTGTCAGGCCTTTAGCGCAGATTTGGCAAATCGAGTATTTGACCTGCTTGAAAATACGCTTGGGCCGATCGAATCCGGAGCAGAGTTTCCTCAGAGCAAAAAAGCCTCCCGTGGGGGAGGCTTTCTTCTGAGGAGAAGGCCGGAATGCGGTTCCGGCGTTCTGCGGGAAAGTAATCGAACCTACTGGGCCGGGGCTGGAGCAGGCGTGCTTGATCCGGAAGCCAATTGCTCGAGGTCATTCTTCATCAGGCTGACTTCGACACGGCCACCGCTCATGCGCTTCGGTTTTGCACCCGCTTCTGCGTTGGCAGCTTCAGGCGCTGGAGCATTTCCCATGCCGACCACGTAAATCCGGTAAACCGGAATCTCGTGGTTCTCGACCAGGTAACGGACTACGGCATCGGCCATCTTGCGTGAGGTGGCGATCGCAGACTGTCCCTTGCCAGCCGAGAAGCCCTGCACTTCAACGATGTATCCGTGCTGGCCCTTCAGCGGGGTCGCGAGGTCGTCAAGCGCGCTCTTCGCGTTCTTGCTTAGAACGGCCTGTCCCGGACGGAAACGGATTTCCGTCTGGTTGGTCGCTTTGTATTGGTCGATGTTGCTGACCACGCCTTCAACTGTCGTGAGGCGATTGTTGGCTTGCGTGGCGGTGCTCTGAGCGGCGGTCGCCTTGTTGCCGGCATCAACCGCATGCTGGTCGGCTTCGGTCGCCTTCGCAGACGCCTGCTGAATTCCCTGCTGGGCGCGGCCGTCCACGTCCTTGATCATTTTGCTGTTGGCGGCGGTCAGTTCATCGAGCTCGTTAATGCGGTTCTGGACGGGCGTGATCTGCCGTTGCACGTACTTCTTCCGTGCAAACGGATTGACCTTGCCCCAGAAGCCCTGACGGGTTTCATATTGCAACGGTGCCTTGCCGCTGGCGGTATCGGTGCTGCTGGGCTGAGAAGCGGTTTGTGACTGATCGGTCGTCGAAGCCGCCGGCTGCTGCTGGGCGAGCGCCGGAAGCGAAAGCACGAATGCGACGAACAACGCTACCACTGCGCGATTTTTCATTTGCTACATCCTCCGTGGGGGAGCCGCTGGCCGGGCCTAAGACCCGTGCTGCCTGCTCCGCTCCGCACGCCTTGCGCGGGCGTGATCGCGTTTGGTGCGTCTTTACTGCATGAACTAAAGCACATCCGAGGCGTCGGAGAAGATGCCCGACCCGCACGGATTATGCCGGCCCGCGCTGACGCTACGCTGGCCGTAAAATTCACGGCGCTGCTCGGGTTACCGGAGTGCCCATTTCGGCGCTCTGGAATCCTAAGATGCTGACGCCTGCTCTCACGTATATCAACTGCCTTGCCAAACCTTAGAAGAGCTAAGTTGTTGATATCCTAGGGCTATTGTAGTCCTTTTAGAATGGCAGCAGGGGGCGGTCAGCGTAAATCAGTGCGAACTAGGTAAAAAGTGCAGAGGGGGACTCGCAAATTGAGTGTTATGGGGAATGCAACTGTCATTCTTCGTGAGTTTCAAAAAGCGCGAACGTCCTCGGTTCGGGACCTTCAGCCGAGCAGCAATCCTACATGTCAATGCTATCCGCTGAACAACCCCTAATTTCTCCAGAGGAGAGTGCCTCCTCAACCGCAATATTTCTCATACTGCTCGTAAATGTACGGATCGGTCATGCCCGCAATGTAGTCGCAGATGATTCGCGCCAGTGGCTCGGACTCCGCCTTCTCCTGGTAGCTGGCGGGAAGCTTTTCGGGAGATTTCATCCAGAGCTCAAACAGGTCGGCGATGATGCGTTCGGCGGCTTCTTTTTCAGGCTCAAGAGTCGAACTGTAATAAAGATTGTCATACAAAAATTGTTTGGTTTCACGGCGCTCAGTTTCGGCTTCCGGGCTGAGCGCGACCAGGCGATTCGGAAAGGCGCGGATGTCATCAAGCGCCTCCGCTTTTGAGAATTCCACCTGTGCCTGCGTGTTTCGAATCAAATCTCCCACCCAGCGGTCGAGAATGCGCCGCACCACTTCGTTGAACTGCAGCTTGGGAGCCGCGTCCGGATGTAGCCTCGCAACTTCGACGAAGTATCGCGCAAACACCGGCACGCCCTCTTTGATCTGTTCCAACGCGAGCAAATGCGCTTCGTAGCCGTCGTCGAGGTCGGCGGTTGAATAGGCAAGCTCGTCGGTCACATCAATCAACTGCGCTTCGAGGGGAGGCCGCTTGTCGAGCAGATATTCCGACAACTCCGGGAACTCTGCCGGGCTGTAATCGCGCGAGTGCTTGATAATTCCTTCGCGAACCTCGAAGGTCAGATTCAGTCCGCGAAAGGCGGCGTAACGCATTTCGAAGTCTTCCACAATGCGTAATGCGTGCAGATTGTGGTCGAACGAAAGACCGCATCGCTGCATGGCAGCATCAAGCGCCCGTTCCCCAGAATGGCCAAAAGGCGGATGCCCGATATCGTGCACCAGAGCAAGGGCTTCGACCAGATCAACATTCAGGCCGAGCTGGGCGGCAATGGTTCGTGAAATCTGCGCGACTTCCAGAGTGTGCGTCAGGCGGTTGCGAAAATGGTCGGAGTAGCGCCGGGTAAAAACCTGAGTCTTGGCTTCTAAACGGCGGAATGCCCGCGAATGGACGATGCGGTCGCGATCGCGCTGAAAATCATTGCGGTAAGGATGCGGCGGCTCAGGATAGCGACGACCGCGCGTGTGCCCCACAGCGTATGGAGCAAGAATCGGGCCATCGGGTGAGCGGGCCATCAGATGATGCGAAAACTCTCTATGTTTGTGGCGATGGTATCAGATGAGCCAGTGACCCAATCGCCAGATCACCCGATTGCTATTTATTTTCCTGCTGAGCCAATCTCACCTTCGCCGACTCGAGCTTCTTTTGCACTTTCGCGAGCGCGTCCTGATCGACCTCCGGCTGAACGGTCTTATTCCATTCGTCCACGGCACGCTCCCAGTGGGCAGCGGCGAGCTTTAACCGTCCTGTTTTCTGATAAAGATCGCCCAGGTGCTCCTGCACTGTGGGGTCGGCGCCCATCAGATGTTGCGCGGCCTTAATGAGATTGTCTTCGGCAAGATCATACTTGCCGAGCTTGTAATAAGCCCACCCCAGCGAGTCAAGATAAGCACCGTTCGCGGGCTCCAGATCAACTGCCTTCTTGATCATGCCAAAGGCTTCATCGAGCTTTTCCCCGTGATCAGCCATCATGTAGCCGAGATAATTCAGCACGGCCGCATTGTCGGGACTGCTGCTGAGTATTTTGCGGAACAGGGTTTCCGCTTCTGCGTATTTTTTCTGGCGCTCGTAACCGGAGGCCCGCAGAAATTCAACTGCGTCTTTATCTTCCTGCTTGGTGGAAAGCTGCGCCGCCTTATCGAGGGCCGCTTCGGCTTCCGGCCAGCGTTTTAACCGGCTATACATGGTGGCAAGGTTGATGTAAACCTCGCGGTCATCCGGTGAGCCATTGAGGAGCGATTTCACCTGCTGCAGCGCCGCATCAGGCTGCCCGGAATCGGCTAGTTGGCCCGCATAGACCATTTGCAGGTCGTGGTCTTTCGGCATTTTCTGAGTGGCTTCTTTGGCCGCGTCCGTGGCTTTCTGCCACTGCTTGGCCTGACGATAAGTGTCAATGATCTCCTGATAACCCCGCTTGGCGTTATCGTCGCCAAGGGCGAGCATCTTCTGAAAGGTATCGAGCGCAGCCTGCTCGTTATTGTTGTCGCGATAAACGCTGCCCAGGCGCTCCAGGAAGATTGCGCGATTGTCCTGCTCTTCCTGGGTGTATTTGTTGTCAGCCTTTTCCGACGATTTCAAGAGAGTCTGCAATTGTTGGGTAGCATCGTCATACCGGCCCTGGGCCTGGTAGATCTCGGCTAGTTCGTAGGAAATGCGCTCGTCGTCTTTCACCAGCGATGACGCCTTCTTCAGATTCTGGATGGCGACGTCGAGCTTGCCCTGCTTGCGGTAGATCTCCGCCATGCGAATGTAAGTTCTGGCATCTTCGGGATTCGCATCGGCAATGACTTTGTATTGCTGCAGCGCTTTGTCGGTTTGACCGCTATTGAGCAGCGAGTCGGCTAAGCCGCGAATTGCGTCGAGGTTGTCCCGGTCGAGAGCAATGGCATGCTGGTAGGCGTCGATCGCTTTCGTATAGTCCTTCTGCTGGTCGTAGGTTGCACCCATCAGCGAATACAGTTTGGCTGACCGGTTATTTTCGGGGACAGCGGCGAGGGTTTGAGCGGCTTTGGTTGAGTCACCCTGTTCGTTGTACAGCATCGCCAGCGCCAGGACTGCGTCCTCAGAGTCGGGGGCGAGCTTGACCGCGGTTTTTTCTTCGGCTTCAGCCTTCTGAAGTTGATTGTCCGCCTGGTAGAGACGCCCGAGCATCATGTGGTCGTCCATGCTGCGCGGGTCCAGTTTTACGATCTCTTCGTACTGCTCGATCGCAAGCTTGAGCACGTTGTCAGAACCGCTGCCGCCTTGCATGTCTCCCAACGAACGCAGATAGATGTGACCGAGCAAGCGATGGGCTTCCAGATTTTGAGGATCGCGCTTCAGAATGTCCTGGGCTTCGGAAACAGCATCGCGAATCCGGCCGGTGCGCGAATAAAGCTCTGCAAGTCCGGATGACAGGTATTCGGAGGTCGGATCGGCGGAAATGGCCTGCCGGTACTCGTCTATAGCTTTGCTCACCAGATCGCTGCGTCCGTAGGCTGCCATTTCCTCTTCATACATATGGGCCATGGTGAAGTGATAGTAGGCGGCAGCTTTGTCCACTTTTTTCGGGCCTGCATCAGGCCCGGGTTTCGGGTTGGCCTCAGGCGCGGCGGCCTTGGCAGGAACGGACTCGGGGTTCGACGCGGGCTGCTGGGCGAACGCAAGAGATGAGAGCACAACAACTAACAACAAAATATTTTTCATGAAATTCCCATCAGCTCCGCGGGCCCACGTACATTCAAGCCTTAGCGATTGGATGCCTATCCAGCGCAGGCGGGTGCTTGCGATATTTTACCCCGATAAGCAGGGCAAGGCCAAAAACCTGAGTAACGAAAGGTAAAGTCCAAGGCAGAGGAAGGAACCGGAAGAAAAACTCGTCAACCAGAGCTGCCGTTCGCTTTTTCCTCCGGCTTTAGTCTAGTGGCGGAAGTGCCTGACGCCGGTAAAAATCATGGCCATTCCCAACCGATCGGCGGCTTCAATCACTTCCTGATCGCGAACCGAGCCGCCGGGCTGAATGATGGCCGTTGCTCCGGCTTTAGCGATTTCCTCAACGCCGTCGGGAAAGGGAAAGAATGCGTCCGACGCGGCAACCGTACCTTTCAGTGGCAGCACAGCTTTCTGTGCCCCGATCCGGCAGGAATCTACGCGGCTCATCTGTCCGGCGCCTACACCGACCGTCTGGCCATCGCGCGAGTACAGAATGGCGTTCGACTTAACGTGCTTGCAAACTTTCCACGCAAATAGCAGAGCGCGCTTCTCCTCCGGCGTGGGCTGACGTTTCGTTACAACTTTGATATCGGAATTGCTGAGTTGGTGCAGGTCGGCATCCTGGACAAGCATGCCTCCCGAGACATTCTTCAGTACCCATTTTTGGGGACTGTTGGTGATCTCAACCAGCCGCAGATTCTTCTTGGCTGAGAATTTTTCGAGCGCGCCCTTTTCGAACGACGGCGCCGCGATGACTTCCAGAAACAGTTTGGCCATCTCCTCCGCTGCCGCCGAATCCACCGGGCGGTTTACGCCAATCACACCGCCGAAGGCTGAAACCGGGTCGCACTCCAGTGCCCGCTTATAAGCCTCAGCCAGAGTCTTGCCCGTTGCAGTGCCGCAGGGGTTCGTATGCTTGATGATTGCGCAGACCGGCTCCTCAAAATCCTGCGCCAGATCCCACGCAGCTTGCAGATCAACGATGTTGTTGTAGGAGAGCTCTTTGCCCTGCACCTGGCGGGAATTGGCAACACCCGCGCCGGATCCGTCCGAGTACATCGCGGCCTTCTGGTGGGGATTCTCGCCGTAACGAAGATCGGCAACTTTGGTAAAAGATAGCCGAAGCCTGTCGGGAAATCCTTCTGCTGGCATCAGTCCAAAGTTGCCATTGGCACCTACCCGCTCGAGCGTAGACGCGATCGCCGAATCATAAGCGGCCGTCGTGGCAAAGGCTTTCTGCGCCAGCCGCCACTTGGTGTCCGATGAAAGCGAGCCGCCATTTTTCGACATCTCTTCAGCCAACCAATCGTAATCAGTAGGTGAGGTAACCACCGCGACGTCATGGAAATTTTTAGCTGCCGAACGAATCATGGAGGGGCCGCCGATATCAATATTCTCGACGAGTTCTTCGAATTGCACACCCGGTTTGGCTGCCGTCTTCTCAAACGCGTACAGGTTCACCACCACCATGTCGATCGGCTGGATGCCGTGTTCCGCAACAGCGGCACGGTGCGCAGGATCTTCGCGGCGATGCAGGATTCCGCCGTGAACCTTGGGGTGAAGCGTCTTCACACGGCCGTCGAGCATCTCGGGAAAGCCGGTAACTTCAGAGATGTCCTTGACGGTAATTCCTGAGTCACGCAGCAGTTTGGCAGTGCCCCCGGTTGAGATCAGTTCGACCCCCATGCTGGAAAGCTTGCGGGCAAATTCTGCCAGACCGGTCTTGTCGGTGACACTGAGGACTGCACGTTGAATCTTCGGGGACATTGGGGTTCCTTCGATGGGAGTTTGCTGTGCTAGGAGTGCCAAACAAAATTTTATCAGGAGCGATACGGGTGTGCTTCGAAGGAGAAGACGGAAGATGCTTAACCGCCGGGTCCGCCAAAGGACGAAAGGAAACACCTTACACGTAAGCTTGCGGCGCTGAGTATTGGTTTTTCTTCGAGTTCCTTGCGGTTAAAGCTTTGATTTGCCGCGCGCGGGTTATCCCTTCGCCTTTGCTGCCTTCGCTCTGAGCTTGGCTTTGCCGTCCTGAACTTCAACCACATATTCGACGGTCTGGCAGCCGTGCTGTTTGCGGATCTCTTCAGTTTTCTTCTGGACGAACGACTTGAAGCTGTCAAGTGAGCCGGACACATTTTCTCCGGTCTTCTTTTTAGCGTCGCTGAGTGCAAGAAATAGCTTTTCGACTTTATCGCCCTCTGCGCCCGGATCGGCGCACTGCATCACAAATGAGCTGTGGTCGGCGCTTGCGGCGGCGGAGTGACCCACTCCATAAACCTTATGTTCCGGAACATGCTCTTCGGGCCGGACTCCCTGGACGGAAAGCAGGGCATCTTGCGGACGGCGGTAGCCCTCTTCGCGAATGCGTGATTTCTTGCGCCACAAATCACTGTAAATAGCATAACGCTGGGCGATTTCGTTGTAGCGGAAACGCTGCGAAAAGCTCATGCGTCCGCCATCAGAGAACTTACGGAGCAGCGCCAGAACCTTCCATTCCAGATCGGAGGGCGGTTTTTTCTGCGGGTTGTTGAAGAAGATCTCATATTCGATCTTCAGCCGCCGTAAATGCGACTCCATCACACTTAGTTCTTCGTCAATGGTCATGCGCGCCCCATTCGCAAGTCTAAGGGCAGAATGGACGATGGGGGAGGTACCGGTTGGACATGAGTGGGATGGAACGAAAGTTACTGAAAGATAGCTCTTAGCCGTCAGCTATTAGCATTTAGCTTCAAATCCAGAGCTGATTATCGGAAGCTAAGAGCTAAAAAGCAACAGCTAGAAACTGCTTCCTACTTCATCGCCATTTTCTTCACCATCGCCACAACCAGTTTGCGGTCGCTGTCGTTCAGGCTGCCGGAGTAGCGGCGAATCTGGGTCAGGAAACGGAGTTCGTCGTCCGAAAGTTGGGGGAGGGACTTCGATCCGTTGTTATTGCCCGGTTCGGCGAAAAAATGCGAGAGGGGAAGTTCCATCGCGCCGGCGATCTTAGAAAGCGTATCCAGCGATGGCACCGTGTGTCCGTTTTCTACCCGGGAAAGGTAGCAGCGTAGCAGCCCGGTACGTTTTTCGATATCGCCTTGTGACATTCCTCGTTGCAGACGGAAACTTCGGATTGTGTCGCCGATATTCATGCGAAGGAGTCAGGCAGCATAGTAACCAGAGTAGTACCTATTGGCAAGAGAAAATTTATGATAATTGCAATCCCGCTGCCCGCGAAAAGTTCTTTACAAAATTTCTTTTCGCCGGAGCACTCGATTACATTTTCAAATTCGCCGCGAAAAACTTTACTGTCTTGCCCCACGCGTCAGCAGCGTCCTGCGGGCGATAACCGTCCTTATTGTTTGGATTTTCAAAGGCATGCCCCGCGTCAGGATAGATTGTGACATCGACCTTCTTTCCGAGCTGCTTAAGTTGCTCCTCAAACTTCTTTACATCGTCCGGAGTGATGCCACGATCCTGGGCGCCAAAAAGTCCAAGTATTGGTGCATTTATTTTCTTCAGGGCAGCGGGATCGGTTGCCAGGTGTCCGTAATTGATCACATCGGCGGCAAGATCAGGTTCTTCTAGGGCGACATCCAGCGAATAGCCGCCTCCCATGCACCAGCCGATGGCGCCAATTCGATTCTTCTTTACGTCGGGTTGCGATTGCAGAAAGTTAAATGCCGCATGCAAGTCTCGCTTCGCGCGGTCTTCGGGCACGCCTCGCATTATTTCGTGGGCTTCGTCCGGAGTCGTGGCCACTTTTCCGCGATACAGATCAACAGCGAGGGTGACGTAACCTAAATCCGAAAGTTTCGATCCCTGTTCCTTGACCCAATCATTCAGCCCCCACCATTCGTGAATCACGATAATCGCAGGAAACGGACCTTTGCCTTGGGGAATATTCAAAACTCCTTTGACAGTTTCATCTCCGCTCTTATACGAGACGTTCTTGGAAGTCGCGGCTACTGAAGGCAGCGCAAGCAGCAAGAATAGATACCAAATACCGACGATTTTCATGGCTTCCCTTTCAGAGTTGCAATTCCATGTAAAGCGCACCGTCAATCGGGTTGGGGCGATAAGGCTCAATCTCAACAAAGCCCAGCCTGCGGTACATAGCCACAGCCGTCCGCATCACCGGTTCAACCGTATCCAGGCGCAGATATTTGTACCCGATCTGGCGCGCATCGGCAATGATCCGTTCTGCGAGATGCGAACCAAGTCCTTGTCCGCGAAATTGCCGGCGCACGTACAGACGCTTCATCTCGCAGTATTTTGCATCGAGTCTGTGCAGAGCCACGCAACCTGCGGTGTGACCGCCCTGAGTCGCAAGAATCAGACGTCCCGCAGGCGGGGCGTAAACGCCGGGCAAGCCTGCAAGTTCCTGATCAAAGCCTTGGAAACACAAGCTGAATCCAAGCGACTGGGCATATTCGAGAAACAATTCCCGGATAATTGTAATCTGCTCTGGAGATCCCGCCTGCTGAAAGTCAAAAGTCCTTACCACAGAGGGCCCAGAGACGACGGAGGAAGAGTTCCTGATTGTCACGTTAGTCGAACCCTCGTGCAGCATATATCTACCCTTCGAGGCGAATGCCTTGGGTTTAGCCCATCAACATACCGCCGTTCACGTTTAAAACGTGGCCGGTAATGTATGCCGCTTCTTCGGAGGCCAGGAAGCTAACGCAATTCGCTACGTCGTCAACTGACCCTACCCGGCCCAGCGGAATCATCTTCAATGCGTTCTGCCTGAATTCATCGGTAAGCACAGATGTCATTGCGGTCTCAATGAATCCGGGACTCACAGCGTTACAGGTAATGCTGCGCGAACCAACTTCGCGTGCAATGGCCATGGTCAGTCCGATCAGCCCGGCTTTGGACGAAGCGTAATTCGCCTGTCCGGCCTGGCCGATTTGTCCGAAAATAGATGTTATGTTGATGATCCGTCCCCAGCGCTGTTTCAACATGGAAGGAATCGCCTGCTGCGCGCACAAATATGCCGACGTAAGGTTAGTGCTCATCACGGCGTCCCAATCTGCGCGCTTCATCCGCATGATGAGTTGATCTCGAGTGATACCGGCATTGTTCACAAGGATATCGACCTTACCGAACTCGGCAATCGCGGCTTTGAAGCTTGTTTTCACCTGATCTTCGTCCGCGATGTCGGCGGGAAACGCCCCGGCGCCGATGCCAGGGTTTGCATCGGACACTAAGCTGGCAATCTCATGCGCAACCTCTTCGAGCTTCTGCTGATTGCGGGCGACCAGCGCTACTTTAGCTCCATGTTTCGCCAGCGCCACTGCGCATGCGCGTCCAATACCCTGCGATGCTCCGGTAACCAGGGCCACATGGCCATTAAGATTCATGCTTGCGTCCTGTGAAGCCGGAATTATAACCGGACGGGCTCCGGCATGTTCTCTTCGCGGGTTTGCCTGATCTCATCGCGGAACAAATAGCGCAGGGCCGGGGGCGCAAGAATGGTTGTGACCGCGGTCATGACTACGACGATGGCATAAGTAGATTGTGAAACGATCCCTGATTGATATCCGACCAGCGCGACGATCAGGGCCACCTCGCCACGGGGCATCATCCCGATTCCGACCTGCAGAACGCTGCGCCATCCCTCGCCGAGGAGGGGCAATCCGCAGCCAATCACTTTCGACACAATGGCAAGGACCGAAACTATAATTGCCGCTATCAGGATCTCTCCCTTAAGTACAGAAAGGTTGAGCCGCGCACCTATGGCAAAGAAGAAGAACGGGGCCAGGAACTCAGTGATTCCGCCGACCCGTGGCAGTAAATTCCATCCAGGGGCATAATCGGCAAACACCAGCCCTGCGAAAAACGCCCCAATGATCGCAGCCATTCCGATCTTCACCGCCAGCCAGGAGAGTAAGAGACAAATCGCAAGGGCCACCACCAGAGACGCATTCTGCATGGATAAGTGTTCGACTCCAGGCTCGATACGCCGGACAATGTACGGCGCCACATACATCATGAAGAGCGCGAATGCGACCGCTTCCCCGATGAGTATGCCCATGTGCAGCCAGTTGATGCCGCCCGACGCCAGTCCTCCCACGAACGCCAGCATGATCATTCCGAGAATGTCGTCAAACACAGCTGCGCCCAAGATGATCTTGGCGGTTTCGGTTGAGAGCAGCCGCATGTCAGCAAAAATCCGGGCCGTGATCCCCACGCTGGTCGCGACCATAGCGGCGCCCACAAATACCGCCTCGCTGCTCACGTCTCCACGGAGTTTCATATATGCGAAACCCAAGGCGAAGGGCACGACTACTCCGGCCACCGCAACCCGCATTGATTTGCCGCCAAGACGGATCAGTTCCCCCGGACTGGTCTCCAGACCGGCGCTGAACAGCACGAAAATCGCGCCCAGATCAGCTACGGTATGAATGATGTCCGTGACCGGAATCCAGCCCAGCGCATATGGGCCGAGCAAAGTTCCTGCGAGGATTTCCCCCAACACTGAAGGCAAGCTGATGCGCTCAAACAGCTCTCCGACGGCCTTTGCGGAGACAAAGATAACGAACAACTCCAGCAGCAACTGCTCGGGACCGGTGGGGATGGCAACGGCCATAGCTAATCGCAGCATATGAGAAGGCAGGGTTGCACGCAATAAAACTCGTGAGCTGAATTCGGCAGCCGGAGGTGCGGTCCAAAGCTGCTGTCAAGCGTTAAGCAGTTTGAAATGAATTAGTAACGGACATGTTCCGGCCAGCGGAGTTCGCCATTGATCACGCCCAGAGTGTACTGACGCCCGCCGCTCCCCGACCAACTTTTCAGGTTGAAGGTCGAATTCCGGAGCGCCTGGTAAACACCTACGCCGCCCATCGTCAGCGTTTTCCCCGGCGAGCAGTTCTCCGGTGATTTCGTGAGTTCCATGAAGTATGCCCCCTTGCCGGTACCCACAATCTTAGAAGAACCGTCGGGTTCCACCAGAACTGCGGATTTTTCATCGACGGCAATTTCGCGCGGGTGGGCCGACCAGCCATCCTGGACAATCCGGCACAAGAAGCCCAGACTCCGTCCCATGCGGTCACGTTTCGCAAAATGACTGTCTGTCAACGTGTTCTTCAGCAGTGGAATGCTGAGAAAGGTGTGGACGACCGTCACGCGTTCCGTATAAGGGTCGCGAAGTACCTCCGGCGAGGTCAAATCCTTATCATCTTCCTTGTCCTTTAGCGCTGCATAAATGAATTCACCGAGCACCGCCAGTCCGGCGCTGGTACCACCAATCGGTTTGCCGTCTTTTATGTTTGCGTTCAGAGCATCCTGAACCGGCGTACCCTTCCAGAAATTGACGTACCGGGCCTGATCTCCTCCGGCGATGAAGATCGCCTCCGCATTGCGGATAATGTCAGCGACTTTCGGGTCCTGCGCCGATGCACGATCTGGGATGATGAGCGTCGCCACAGAATTCGCCCGGCACAGTCCGGCGACATAGGAGTTGTATTCGTTATCTCCGGCTGCGCGCAGCACCAGGAAATCCCCGCCATCTGCTTTTTGACACAACCATCTGAACGCTTCGTCCAAATCATCGCCGCCTCCCATCATCGCAATGCCAAAACGAGAATGAGTATGGGCGTCTTGAGATCTTCCCGTGCGGATGTACTTGTAAGTTTGTCCGGAAAGCAATGGAGCCATCGTGAGAGCGACGAGCAAGGTTTGATGAACTCTGCGGTTCATGATCATCACAATCGAGTTAGTGCAATTTAGGCAGCAGAAAGCCCGCCTGCTTTTGATGAAGCCTGAATTCCTCGCCAAACTGTTGCGCCAGAATTTTTTCTTCTCTTCTTGCCTTGATAATGTAATTTGTGAGCAGCAGAAGGAACGCTGCTACACCGCGCCACTCGCCGAGCACCACAGCCGTTCCTGCCACGCCCAGTAAGACGCCGGTGTAGATAGGATGGCGCATATAAGCGTACGGGCCGCTGCGTACCAATTTATGATCGGCCTGCAGCACTACCTTGTCGCTCCAATACCTCCCAAGGTTTATGCGTGCCCACGTCGCGACAGCAAGGCCGAGCAGCGCAGCTGCGAATCCCGCAATCGCCAATGCCGCCGAAGTTGGAGCAAATCTTCTGCCCAGAAATCCGACTGCAGCGTGGCCCCAGAACAACAATGAGAAAGTGACGGCCAGAATAAGCAATCGCAAGGGGCGGTAAAGCCGAAATTCGCCTGAATGTGTCGATTTGCCCTGAGCGGGAGCGCGATTCAGCAAAGGCACTCCCATCCAGTACACGCCAAACGCAGCCCACAAATAAGCCAGCAGGCGGAACAATTCTGTCCTGATCATGAATGACTGACAGGCTCGACCAGAACGGCAGTGCCATAGGCCAGCACTTCCGTCACACCCTGCATGATTTCGGTGGCGTCGTAGCGCGCCCCCACGACTGCATTGCCGCCGAGTTGCGCCGCGTGCTGCAACATCAGGTCGAACGCGTCAGAGCGCGTCTTTTCGCAAAGCTGCGTAAGCAGCGTGATGTTTCCGCCAAGAATCGTTTGCAGGCTGGCGCCGATAGTACCGAAAATAGAGCGCGACCGGACTACGATGCCTCGGACTACGCCCAGCGTCCGCACCACCCGAAAGCCATCCAGTTCGAATTGCGTAGTCACCATCGTATGCGTCACTGCGCCGCCCGAAGGCGTGTATCCCATGGCCATGGAAAATCCTCCTCTTGTGGTGAAGCGATCCGCATTCAATGTAGCATCAAGCAGTGTGGCGCCGGCGTGCTCGCCCGCGAGATTTTGCCGTACCGAATCAGCGCCGTGAACCACGCAAGGCACAGGCAGCAGAGGAAGTCAGGAATGTGGGTCTGATTCGTTGTATTTTTAATTTTCACCTCAGGAGGTTGTGATCGGAACCATTCATCCGGTGCGCGGGGTAGTTATAGTGGTCGTCGCGCTGCCACTCGCCGCAGCCGCGGCGTTCATCGTCGCAAAATTAGGCGGAGGCGATGCCGATCGCCCGCTTCGATGGCTGCGCTACATTCTGGCCGCGGAAATAGTCGCCGTGTTGCTGGCGGGCACCGTCGGTTATCTATATGAACATCGTGCCCGCGCCCGCGACGCCAGCTTATATCGATCTCCGGGCCGGCTAATCGATGTCGGCGGTTACCGGCTTCATTTGAACTGCACCGGCGACGCCGGACCAACTGTTGTGCTGGAGTATGGCCTCGAAGGATCGTATTTCGACTGGTATCGAGTGCAGCCTGAAGTAGCACGCTTTGCCCGCGTGTGCTCCTACGATCGCGCGGGATATGGCTGGAGCGATACCAGTCCACGAACGCGAGTGCCGAGCGTCATGGCTGACGAACTGCACACAGTTCTGCGCAATGCAGGCGAGAAGCCACCCTACATTCTGGTAGGTCATTCGTATGGCTCCGCGGTTGCGCAGATGTTCGCGCACAAGTTCCCGGAGAAAACTGCAGGCCTGGTGCTGGTGGATGGGGTCCACCTGCGACAGTCGCCCGTGTTTCCGCTGAGCCACCGGCTGTGGCTCAGGTTTATGCAGTGGACAATGCCGTTCGGGCTGCCGCGATGGCGTCACTGGTGCGCCGGAGCTCCGCCTGAATTTCGAAACATTGCAGAAGCGGGCAATTGCCGCTCGCGGGCTTATGCCGCCTTTTACCGCGAATGGTCTCAACTTTCTTCAGCCGCTGCTGAGATGCAGGACGTTGCGAGTCTGGGCGATGTGCCACTGGTTGTGATTACGCGTGACCCCGCGCTCGGCCACGATGCGGTGGAAGAGACGCGGCACACCCAACAGCAGCGCGACGCCCTCAAGCTGTCTTCCAATTCGCGATTGATAATTGCTGAAGGCAGCGGCCACGACATTCCTCTGGTGCGACCTGACGTGATCATTGATGCCGTGCGAGGCCTGGTTAAGCCTCAGGAACCGGCGGGCAGCCGGGAAACTCTTTAAGAAATGTGTTTCCGATATAACCCAGATACTTGATGCCGATCTGGCTGGTGAAAAATCCGTCGGCAGTCATGTTGCGTAAAAACGAGAAGAACGCCACGCCCTGGTTGAGAGATGAATCGGCCAGTGCGTTTTTGCGATACGCAATCCTGTCCAGAATTTCCTTTTGCTGCTCTGGCGCGCAGTCGAGATAAAGCTTTCCATAACGGTCTGTGCACGTCCCGTCCAGCCACATGAGCCCGCCTCCGAGGGTCAGTTGATAATCCTTGTTTTCGCTGGTCAGCAAATCGATGAATTCGGGTGCACCAGCTTCAATTGCTCCTCCCGAGTCGGCATCCGCAGGAATAATTGATTGACACAGCGCCTGCAAGGTTTTGTAATCGTGCGCCGGAAAAAATTTCGGTGTATAACCTTTTGCCGGGGCGGCCGCTTTTTCCGCCGCGATCATCTGGTGTGCCATCTCCGCGGCCTGTACGGGGATGACACGAAGTACGGACGTGGCTGCGGCACTCACCGCCAGAGATTTAAGGACGTCACGACGTGAAACTGACATTTAGTTTCCTCTCGATTCCTCTTTCCCAACAGGTTCTTGCGGAATCCAAAAAGGCTCGTTGGCGGGAATAAAAGTGACCGGCACTTCGGTGACAAAGCCCTTGAGCCAGCGGGCACACTCTTCCATGCCGGCCTGCTCAGAGGGAATATGCCCAAGTATTATCAGCGCCTTGTGTTTTCCTTCAGTGACTGCATCGCTTACGTATTCAACCGTCTCCCACTCTCGGGTTTCTCCGATGATAAGAACCTGGACGCCGTTCATCTCCAGCGCGCGAGTCTCTGGGCCGAAACCTGCGGCCCCCGGACTGAGCACGACGCCGGTAACCGGCATGTGAGGGTCTCCGACTACCCGTACCGCCCGAATTTGCAAGCGACTCTCCAGGAACCCGGCCAGATCACCTAGTGTGGTCGAGGGTAAAGAAAAAACATATTGGTTCTTCGGGTCTTGGAATTTCTCCCATCCCAAAGAATGCACCATCCCTGCTTCAATCCCGTCCGGATTGCGGGCATGCCAATGATCGTGAAAACGCCAGATGATCAGCCCATGCTTTTCTATGAACTCACGCTTTTCCCGCAGAACCGCATCATTTTCACCGGCAGCCAGGTCAGTGGCTTTGTCGAGATGGTCAAAAAACGTAGGCTCATGCGTGATGATCAGGTTGTTGCCAGCGGCAGCCGCACGCTTAAGCACGTCAAGCGTGGCCATCATCGTGACCGCAATTCCTGTGACCGGGCTATCGGGATTCCCCGCCTTGAAGGTGTCCACGGTGTCGGGATGCCATGGAACTCCCACGTGCGCCTGTATCTGCCCGATCACCTGGCGCGCGGTCAACGGTTTTTGCTGGCCGGAGACGTGGCTGCTTATCAAAAGCGCACCCGCACAGATTGTCGAACCGAGAGCACGCACGCATTTACGAATCATCATGTTCCGCTACAGATTCCCCTTCTTAGCTTCGTCCAACAGATACTCGGAAGCACGCCACGACAGCGCCATGATGGTCAACGTAGGGTTCTTGTCCGGGTTGCTGACGAAGGATGCCGCGTCGGTGACAAAAAGATTCTTCACATCGTGCGTCTGGCAAAAGCCGTTCAGGACTGAGGTCTTGGGGCTGTTTCCCATACGCACCACTCCGAGCTCGTGAATGATGACGCCGCCATCTTGAATACCGTAAGGGTTCGGTCCGTCCGATCGCGTTTGGTCGTTATAGGTTCCTCCCGCGGCTTCGACAATCTCGCGGAAAGTTTGTTGCATATCGTGCGCCATCTTTATTTCATTGTCGCTCCATTGCCAATGGAAGCGCAGTACCGGAATACCCCACTCGTCCACAGTGCTGGGATCAATTTCGCAGAAGCTGTTTTCATTCGGAATCATTTCACCGCGTCCGCCAAATCCGATATAGGTTCCGTACGCCGAGCGGCATGCCTGCTTCAGCCCGACGCCATAGCCTTCGACGGTTTCGCAAAGCTCCCCAAACTCACCCACGCCCGGCATGTCCCGTCCACCCCACAACTCGACGTGATATCCGCGAAGGAAGTCGTTCTTGCGATCGAATTTCCACCATGGGATATACATGTGCATCCCGCCAACACCATCGTGATTGTGGGGCGGCATCTTGGTCATATAAGGAAGTACGCCGCCGCCGGAGCTGCCAACACTATCGGTCAGGTATCTGCCGACCACGCCGGAGGAATTGGCAATTCCGTCGGGAAACATCGGAGATTTTGAATTCAGCAGCAGCCGTGCCGATTCGCACGCGCTCGCCCCGACGACAAATGCTTTGGCATGGATCATCTTTTCGGACCGCGTTGCTTTGTCGATATAGGAAACCGCTTCGGCTTTGCCATCCTTGCCCAAAACAATCTCGCGGGCCATCGCGCCAGTGATCAAGGTAAACCGGCCCGTCTTCTCGGCCATCGGGATCATCACCTGGCTGGAGCTGAAATTAGAAGCGCTGATGCAGCCGCGTCCACACTGCCCGCAGTAGTGGCACGGTGGCCGATCATTGTGCGCCTGTGTGATGACCGCCAGCCGTGAGGGAATGCAGGTGATATTTAGCTTGTCACAGGCTTTCTTAACGATTGTCTCGGTACAGCGGGGCTTCGGCGGAGGCATAAAGATGCCGTCAGGTGCGCTGGAGACGCCTTCTTTGGTTCCGAAAACACCTATAAACGATTCGACTTTGTCGTAATAAGGAGCGACGTCTTCGTAGGTGATGGGCCAGTCATCTCCCATGCCATCCGTGGAGCGCGATCTGAAATCTACAGGCGCGAACCGCAGGGCGATTCTTCCCCAGTGATTGGTGCGTCCGCCCACAATACGCGAACGGAACCAGCGGAACCTCGATCCGGGTGCGACGGTGTAAGGTTCGCCTTCAATATTCCATGAGCCATTCGGCGCCAGGAACTCCCCGAAATCCGCCGCCTGCTTTCCGCCGATTCCGACGCCGCGATGCGGCAGGTCATACGGCCAGACATGCTCTTTAAAGTCTTTAGCTGGGTTCAATGGTGGCCCCGCCTCGAGCATGACCACATTCAATCCGCCGTCAGTAAGAATCTTGGCTGCGGTTCCACCGGCCGCGCCGGAGCCGACAATGCAAACGTCGTAAGTCTTTGGGGAGCGAACTACCTGTGCCATGGAATCTCCGGGCTAACAATTCGTCGTCGATCATTGGGCCCCGTCGTAGGGCAAAAACGAGGACTTCGTCATTAGCCTGCTAACAGCCAATGACCATTTTTCAGAACCGCAGTTTCTCCAAGTATTCGTAGCTGGTCTGAGCGCTGGCGAATGGATCTTTCGGATCATCGTGCTCGACGAAGTAGTGCTTGATTCCACCCAGGTCGGCCTTGGCGAAGATCGCTTTCCAGTCAATGACGCCTTTCCCGACCTCGGTCATGTTGCCGTCTTTGTCGAAATCCTTTACATGCACCAGCGGAAACCGCCCCGGATATTTCGCGAAATACGCCAGGGGATCCGCGCCCGCCTTGTGCGCCCAACCCAGGTCCATTTCCATCACAACCAGCTTGGGATCGCACTCCGTAAGCAGAATGTCATATGGCAGCTTGCCATCCACAGGCTTAAATTCCTCAACGTGATTGTGATACCCCAGGTGGATGCCCGAGCGCATGCTTTCTTTGCCGGCGCGATTAAAAGTTTCCGCCGCTTTCTTCCAGCCGTCCGCAGTCTTCGCCAGTTCGCGGTCGATCGAAGGATTTACGATGTATTTGTTTCCAACGATTTCGCTGGCCTCAATCACTTTGGGCCAGTTGGCTGGGGAAAGCGCAGTGTACGGAACGTGCGTGGCCGGCGCAGTCAGGCCGTTGGCTTTCAGAACTTCCAGTGCATGCTTCGGAGCGGGAGTGAAGTCGGGAAGTTTAGCGAACATGCCCGCAAATTCAACTTCCTTGTAGCCGATTTTCGCCACGCGGGCGAGAGTGCCTTCAAAGTCCTTGCCCAGTGCGTCGCGAACCGTGTAAAGCTCGAGTCCGATCTTTTCGATGCGATGGGCATTTGCCGCCCAGCTGAAGCGCGAGGCGAGTGCCGCCGCGCCTAAAGTCCCCACAAACTGTCTTCGATTCATCTTCTCTCCCGTAAAAATCTCGACCGTTACACGGTTTCTGTCAGCAACTCTTCACGTACGTTTTTTAACACGTAGAGCGCGCGCTCAACTCCCACTTCCCCAGAGAGAATCGGGTCTTCGTTTTCCACGCTGAAGATTCCGTCGTAGCCCACGTCCATGTAGGCGCGCATGATGTCCTTCCACTGGCTGGCGCCGTGGCCGTAGCCAACAGCGCGGAACGCGTCGGACGCGGTCTTCAAGTCCTGCTTCTCGAACACAAAATTCAGCACGCCATAACGGGCAACTTTATCGGGATATAGAACGGTGTCCTTCATGTGCGCGTGGAAGATCGCGCCCTGCTTCCCCAACATGTGGATCACTTCTACGGGATTGCACCCCTGCCAGAACAGATGGCTCAGGTCGTTGTTGGCGCCAATCTCTTCGCCCACGGCTTCGCGCAGCTTGAGCAATGTGAGCGGATTGTACACACAAAAATTGGGATGCATCTCCAAGGCCACGCGATGGATGCCGTGATCGCGCGCGAATTTCACTGCACTCTTCCAGTACGGAATGAGGCGCTCCTTCCACTGCCAATCCTGTGCGGCAGCGTATTCGGGAGGCCAACGATAGGTAATCCAATTGGGATTCGCATCGGTGGGATTCGCGCCTGGGCATCCGGAAAATCCAACAATCACCTTTACGTCAAGCTTCTCTGCCAGCAGCACGGTCTGTTTGAAGAGTTCCGCGTCCCGGGCAGCGACAGCCTTGTCGGGATGCACTGGATTCCCGTGACAGCTCAGAGTCGCGATCAGGATATTGTGATCGTCGAATTTCTTTCTCCAGGCTTTCAGCTTTGCGGGATCAGCGAGTAACTCGGGCATCGGGCAATGCTTGTTGTTGGGATATCCGCCGGTCCCGATTTCAGCCGCCTCGACGCCGAGACGGGCGTATTTGTTCACGAGTTCATCGGTGGTTAAATCTGGAAACGCCGGATCGAACACGCCGATGGGAATCTTTCTGCGCGGCTTTGGCGATGACGCGCCTGCATCATCTGACTGCGGCGTCGCGGCCGCAAGATTGCGCGGCGCAGCGACGGCTCCGGCGAGCACGCCTCCGGTGGTTGCGAGAAAACCTCTTCGGGTAGGAGAAGAAAACTCAGGATCGTTTGCCATGAAACTCCTCAAGTTTGTTTTTGCAACCGAGTTCGCGAATGAACGCAACATTATACTCACGATCACAGGAAGGCAAAGTAGAAGGCGGGATTAGTTTAATTCGATCGCAAAACCAAAACCGCCCTTAGCGGGCGGCTTTGGCTTCGTGGGTTGAACTCCTCAGTTCTCAGGCCGGAGGGGGCCATTACTATGAGGACGTTGAGTACATTGTGCGTCGGACCGATCGCTTGGCACAATAGTTCAAAAATACTAACTTTAGCGGTTTAAACGCGAAAGTATTTCATTTCCCGCGGCGCGGCCCTCGGCAGTACCGATCAAATTCCTGGATTCTTGCGGATCCGTTCTCCAGTCATAAATCTGGTCGGGCCATTTATCGTGCTGAATAAGGTGCCAGCGGGGCGTAACCACCGATCGCATGGAACCACTGCTGGCAATTGGCTCTTTTTCTGCCATCGCCTTATCGTCAGGAGTGAGATTGTTGGTCTGGGGAAGTTCCGATAATGAATCAGGCCAATTCTGCGCTGCCGACGGATTCTGCCAAAGCTCAGTGAGCGAAGGACCGGGAAAAGCATTCAAATGCTCTCCGACGAGATCCATCACTGTATTTGCAATCGACGCAGTGCTCACCGGACGCTCCACACGAATACCCTGCGAAACGTGACCGGGATAAGCAATGATCAGTGGAACACGAATAACTTCCCGGTAAAGAGCGGCGCCGTGATACTGAAGACCGTGATCACCCAGCGATTCGCCGTGATCCGAAGTGACGATGACGATGGTATTTTTTAGAATGCCCAATTCGTCGAGACGCTGGAGCAACCGTCCGAGGTTGTCGTCAGCATAATGCAGACCGGCATCGTACGAATCCACTGTGCTGCCATGGTCCCATGCGGGCTTCGAGTAATTCTTAGGGCCGCCGTACGCGTAATGTACGTCGAAGTAATTCAAAAACGCGAAAAATGGATGCTTCGAGTCGCGCTGGATCCAATCCAAGGCCTCAGAATTAACTTCGTCGGCACGTTTGCGGACGCCGAATGCCCCCCCGTATGTTCCTGAACCCTCCGAGTCTTTATCGAGCCATGACCCGAGCCCCAAAGCCCGAAAGCCGCGAGTAAATGCGCTTTTCGGACTGCGATTCATATAACGACGGGAGAATTGACGGCCGAACTCGGTACGGACGAAAGCATCGCCGGCGTTTTCGAAATAGTCTTCGAAATGTAGAAATCCGCGGCCCAGGCCGACATTGCTGGTGAAGTACACACTGTTCGCGGAGAAGGCGCCGGTGCGATATCCGCGATGCTGAAGCGCCTCGCCCAGCGTGGGAAGATGGTTCAGCGCGGAGTCTCCCCAACCCAGCCACGGAATCTGGCGCACGTTTCCCCACCCGTGCTCATGCACCGGGCGGCCGGTAACCAGCGAGGCGTGCGAGGGAAGGCTCCAAGAAGAAGACGCAATTGCGTTTTCAAACAATACGCCGTGTTGCGCGAGCCGGTCGATCTCCGGGCTGGTCGGCCGGCTATAACCGTACGATGAAAGATGATCGGCGCGCAGCGTATCAAAAACAATCACAATCACATTCGGACTGCCGTCCTCAGCTGCGACCAGACTGGAGGTGGCATAGTACTCATGTAAACGCATGCCACCTTCCATGCCGAGGATAATGAGCGCAAAGGAAGCCAGCAGCCAGGGCGCAGAGCGCCGGACAACCTTGGCAGCAGTTTCCTCGTGCCTGCGCAGCCAGCGCAGCAGAACGGTCGCAACGCCGAGCGCCAGCAATACGCAGGCATTGCGATAAAGGCGGTTCGTGACCCTAAGCCAGTCATACATGGTCAAAAAACTGAACACGAAAATGAGTACCTGCAGAGCTGGAATTCGGGGGACAACACGGGAAACAATAATGACTAACAAAGCCACTGGAATGAAAAAACACAGGGTAACGATGGGTGAAATCCAAACAATTTGCTTGGCGACATGCATCTCTCTCGCCCAGACAGCCCAATTGATGTGCTGAAAAGCCAGAAATTCCACGCCTTCGACCAGCCCCGCAACAACGCCGAACCAGATGGTGGCCCACGCAAGCGTGCTCAACGAATTGCGATGCGGGCTGTGATTGGCTTCTTTTTCTTGCCTGAAAGTGGCGCTGCCGGCCTGGGTTGCCATTGTTTGTTTGAGTTTAGCAGTTCAATACTCATGGCCTTAACGTAATGAACCTTCCCTCGATGAAAATCCGCCTCGGATAGAATGAACCGCGACTCATGGCAGCTTCAGACAGCGTTGCGATAACATCTGACGGCAGTCTTCGCCGGCGTCGCGCCTGGTTGCTTGCATTAGTTGCCACGAGCACAGCTTTTCGTCTCTTTCTCGCTTGGCGGACATTCCTTAATCCGGATGAAGCGCTTCACTACTTCGTTGCGGCCCAGCCATCCTTTGGTGCGGCGTACAAAGCCAGTCTCACGATGGCGCACCCGCCGTTGATGATTTTCTTACTGCATGGATGGTTTCGATTCGGGACATCCGAATTTTTCTTGCGGCTGCCTTTTGTTTTCGCTGGAATCCTTTTCTGCTGGGTCATGTTTCTGTGGATGAAGCAATTTGCTGATCAGTGTGCCGCGTGTTTCATGCTGGCGCTATTTCTGTTTCTGCCGCCGCTGATCTCGCTATCGGCTGAGGTCCGGCAGTACACTCTCTTACTTCTCTTCTGTTCGCTCTGCTTGTACTTCGTGGAAGTTGGACTCGCGAAAAATTCGGTGGCGTGGATTGCGACCTCTGCAGCGGCGCTTTACCTGGCACTTTTAACGCATTATTCCGCGCTGATCTTTGCTGCCGCTGCGGGTGTCTACGGATTACTTCGTCTGACGCGGCTGGACACGAGCAGGGGAGTAAAGATCACTTGGCTTGCTGGTCAAGTCGGCGCGCTGGGAATCATTGCTTTTCTATTTGGTTCGCAAATTTCGCCGTTGCGCCGGAACGGCGTTCCGGCTGAAATCGCCGACACTTGGCTTAGCTCTTCGATTTTTCACCCAGGGCAAGACCACTTCTTCACTTTTGTTGTGGCCAAGACCGTTCGTTTATTCCGGTATTTCTTCAGTCATGGCACGATTGGAACTCTGGGCCTGCTCCTGTTTTTTCTCGGCTTGGTAATGTTGTTCAGGCGCGGCAAGAGCGCTCTCACCCTCCTTCTCGTTCTTCCGTTTGTGATCACATGCGCCACCGCCGTTGCAGGAGTCTATCCATATGGCGGCACGCGGCATGACGTTCTGCTGGTCGTGTTCGCCATCCCCGCAATTGCAGTCGGACTTGACACACTGAAACTGGAAGCCGTCGGAATCCGCTGGCGCGGCATGAAGGCTTTACTCCTCGTAATCGGGCTTTTCCTTTGCAATGCATTCCCATCGCCCTCAGGACCGACGATTCGCCCGCGCAATCAGGACAGGCGCCTGATGGCCCAGGCAATGGATTTCCTGAGATCGCAGCCGCCGCAGTCAACTCTCGTCACCGACTACCAGGGCGGCTTGGTTCTGAGCTATTACCTCTGCGGCAAGACTTCTTCATTGCCGTTCGGACAAAATTCAGATCAACTTTTCAAGTGGCGCTGCGGCGGGAATGTCGTGCTCGCCTCGATGCGGACGCAACAGGGATTCGATCAGACGGAGTTACCGCAGGTTATCGATCAGGCGCGGCATTCTGTGTCCGACGCCCAGCCCCTAGTACTTTTTCAGGCTGGTTGGATTGAAGACAAACAGCGGGGATGGCTAGCCGCGCTGCGTCAATCGGGATGTGACGACATGCGAGACTTCGGACCCAACATTCGAATTTGCCGTATTAGCGGGCCACGCAACTGATCCCCCGCGGTGAGTACCAGCGCGCGAAAGCTAAAACCCGTTTCTGGCCTTAATGCCTTTCGCTTCGACGACGTTGTAGCCGTGCCCTGAAGAAAGATTCTTGAACTCTTCGTTGCGTCCGCTGGGCCAGTCGATAACTATCCGGTCAATTTTGTCTTGCTTCCCAACACCAAATGTTACCGGTAGTTCCGACTGCGAAAGATAACTCGATCCGCTGCGCACCATGCGCGTCTGCATCGTGCCCCCGGCGAAGAGTTTGATTACGGCCCCAATTGCATCGCGGTTAGACCTGGTGCCCGCCAGATGAAACCGGATGCTGCGGTTACCGGCGATCTGATCGTTACGAAACAAGTACGCCGGTCCGTCGTTAGTGGTCATAAGAATGTCTTGATCGCCGTCAGCATCGAAATCACCAATCGCCAGGCCGCGGCCTACTTTGGGCGAACTGAACCCCCCGCCAGCTTCGGCGCCGACTTCATGAAAATTTCCCTTACTGTCATTCAGGAACAACTGCGGCGACTGGGCGTATCCCACATTTCGAACCGCCCGTACAGTGTCGTCAATGTGGCCGTTTACGGCAATCAGATCGAGCCAGCCGTCGAGATTGCAATCAGCAAAAGCACATCCGAACCCGAGGGTGGTCTTTGATGGCAAACCAACTCCGCTTTTCACCGCGACGTCAGTGAAATTGCCGCCGCTCTCGCCGCGGTAGAGACCGATCATTTCGTTATCGAAGTTTGTAATCGCGACCCCTGGGCGTCCCGAATTTTCGAAATCGCCCACATCAACGCCCATTCCGGCGCGGGCCTTGCCATCGGCGCTGAAAGCGATTCCGGCTTCCACCGCCACGTCGCGGAAGGTTCCGTTGCGCTGATTCCGATAGAGCTTGTTCGGCTGTGTATCGTTGGCGACGAGCAGGTCGGGCCAGCCGTCCTGGTCGAAATCCAGCATGGCGACGCCCAGCGATTTTGAGCTGCTATCGAAAATTCCCGCGGTCGCTGTCACTTCTTCGAATGTTCCATTGCCCCGATTGTGAAACAACCAGCAGGTCTGGCCGACGTAAGCTTCCGGCGTGCAATAAGACTTGTGCTTGCCGTCGAGGCTGCAAAACACATCGTGCTCCGGCGCCCACTTGACGTAGTTGCAGACGAACAAGTCGAGCAGTCCGTCGCGGTCGTAGTCGAACCACAATGCCGAGGTGCTGAACGCCTGTCGTTTCCCCAACCCGCTTGCATTGGTCACGTCCAGGAACGTGCCTTTGCCGCTGTTCTTTAAAAGCCGGTTTTGCCCGACGCAAGTGATCAGGATATCGGGGAAGCCGTCATTGTTGTAATCGCCGACAGCAACTCCCATGCCGTACATCTGAATATCGAGACCGGCCTCGCGAGTAACATCTGTGAAACTTCCGTTACGGTTGTTGCGATACAGCTTCAGCGTCGAGCGTTGGCGGCCGTGGCCGGGCCAATCGGTTCCGTTGACGAGCAGAATGTCCTGCCAACCATCGGCGTCATAGTCCAGAAAGGCGCAGCCCGCGCCCAGAGTCTCTGGAAGCAGTTTTCCGCCATATGCGCCATTATTGTGATGAAAATGTATTCCCGAGGAACTGGTTACGTCGGCGAATTGAAAACCGAGCGCCGGGGCTGGAGCAGCCCAAAGTTGCCGGTGGGATGCCATTGCCGCCAGGGTCGCTGCTGCAGTCCCTTGGAGGAACGATCTTCGCTTCACGGAACGTTTACCAGACCATTGCGGATGGCGTACACCACGAGTTCGGCGGTTTTGTGAATGCCCAGCGCGTCCATGATATTGGCGCGATGTACGGCGACAGTGTTGGCACTGAGGTTAAGCTGCGCCGCAATCTCTTTGTTTGACTTCCCGTCGCAAATCAGCTGCAGAATTTCGACTTCTCGCGCCGTAAGTCCGGAGTTGCGCTCGCCTTTGAGGTTATCCTGAAGGGAAAGTTGCTCGTCGAGAACAGTCTCGCCGCTCACAATGCGCCTTATTGCCGAGCCCAATTCCAGGTCCAGCGCATTTTTTAGAACATACCCGCGAGCGCCGGCTTCCATCGCTTGCCGCACCCAGGTTTCCTCGGTATGCATGCTCAACATCAGAATAAGTGTCTGCGGCGCGAACTCCAGGATTTTCCGCGTGGCTTGCAGGCCGTTGATCTCCGGCAAAGCACAGTCCATTACGATGACCTGCGGTTTAAGTGAACGGGCCAGGTTCACCGCTTCGAGTCCGTCACTGGCTTCGCCGATCACGTGAATGTCCGGTTCGTCTTCCAGCATTCGGCGAAAGCCGCGCCGCACCAGGCTGTGATCGTCAACCAGCAACACTGAAATCTGATCAGGCATGAATCTCCTGTGCCTCTCGCGAAAGCGATTCTTTGGGAACACGCAGTCGCACGGTAGTCCCGCCACCCGCCGGCACTTCGAATTTCAGAGTGCCGCCAAGCAGTTCGGCGCGTTCGCGCATTGCGACCAATCCCAGCCCGCGCTTGGCACGTGCGGTGGCAAACCCGGAACCGCGGTCTTCAATTTCCAATTCGAGTCCTTCTTTTGCGAAACGTAGACGCACCCAGGCCTTTTTCGCGCCCGAGTGTCGTGCCACGTTATTCAAAGCTTCCTGCAATATCCGATAAATGTGTACCGCCGAGTTGCCGCTGACCGGAAACGGAGCGCCGCTTTTCTCGTACGAAATGCCGACTCCGGTCTGACGTTCCACCACTGGCAAATACCACTCGATGGTTTGTTCGAGTCCCGCCTCATCGAGCATGACCGGGTGCAGGGCTTGCGAAAGGCTGCGCACTTTGTCGAGCGCGCTCTGTGCGACTTCTCTCACCTCCATCAGATCGGCGCGTAATTGCGAACCGTCTGGCGCAAGATTGCGCGCCCGGCCGAGCATTGCTCCCATGGCGGTTAGAATCTGACCAAATTCGTCGTGCAATTCGCGGGAGACGTATCGCAAGGTTGATTCCTGCGCGGAAATAAGCGTTTGCGCAAGCTCACTTCTTTGCGCTGAAAGCGCCGCAAGTTGATTGAACAGAAGCCGGTTGGACCGGATGAGATACAAACTGGTCAGCACGATTGCAATCAGTGTACCGATTAAAAAAAAGTATGCCTGGCGTTGCACGTGATCATAGATTTCCGTGACCTGTACCGTGGCGCGTTCTTCGCTCTCATTATTCTGCACCAGCAGGCGGGCCACCGAGTTGCTGATTCCCGCCAACCTGGCTTGAAGAGAGAGCCGAATCTGTTCGCGCGCTTCACCTTCCTTGCCACTCTCTGCCAGCGAAAAAATTCGGTCAACAGCATCCCAAAACTGCGAAAGCGAGCTTTGCAGGTACTGTTGCTGGTCAACCGTCCGCCCAGCGGGCGAAAATTGCTGCTCTCGCCGGAAAGCGTCATCAAGGTCTTCGCGCATCCGCTGGAACTGCGGCCGCCACGCGGTGAGAGGATAACGCTGCCCGGTTTCCAGAGGGTCCACGTCGAGCATGTCGCGCATGGAGATGCCGATGGAATTCAGCTCATTCTGGATGCGCAGAAGTTGCAACGAATCCTTGCGGTTCCGGTCGATCAGGTCATTCTGCAACTGCCGCAGGCTGGCGATCCGTCCGGTCACATACCACGAGTATCCCACCACCGCCAGAAGCGTAATAACCAGACCGATGTAGAGCGGCGTTGTCGGAGATCGTCCCGCAGGCTGCACTGCGAAAGGATATAACGTACAAGCTTGCAAACCAAAGTGGCGAGTTCCAGGGCACAGTCGTTTATACTTCGTGAGCAATTAGCGTTCGTCACTCAGCCCTTGGGGCATTTGCCCCGCATTAGGTGGGGGGCCGTGCGCCCGGGTCGCGCAAAACTGACTGCTAAGCACTCGTATGGACAAATCCAAACTCCCTGAGCCCTGGCTGCGCGGCACATTGACCGAGGTTTCTCCGGTCCAGCGTGCGATCTTGCACGCCCTCGAACTTGCGAAAGAAGACTTGGACCTCTGGTGCGGTGAACTTAACGATGACGAACTGAATGCCAGGCCGGCGAATATTGCGTCCGTCGCTTTTCACATTCGACACATCGCGCGCAGCACTGACCGATTACTCACCTACGCCGAATCAGGCACGCTAAGCCCAGAGCAGATATCGGAAATGAAAGCGGAAATGAGTCAGGGCGCAACCCGCGAACAGATCTTCGCGGAACTGAGCGACTCCCTTAAAAAATCAATAGCCCGAGTGAAGTCATTTACCGAAGGCAGCCTTAGTGAGTCGCGCACCGTCGGCCGGCAGCAGATGCCAACTACTGTCGCCGGACTTTTAGTGCACGTCGCCGATCACGCCCAACGCCACGTCGGCCAGGCGATTATCACTGCGAAGGTAGTGAAGGGGCTGGGAAGTTAATCAGCCAACCCTGGCCAGGTGCAGCCCGAACCATTTGCGCTCATCAAACCAGCTTTTTTCCAATTTGAATCCTGAGACGCACAACATTCTTTCAACCATCTCGAGTGTGTACTTGTTGCTGTTCTCAGTATGAATCCGCTCGCCGGAGCGGAATCGAATACGAGTGTTAGTCAGTGACAAAGTGACCACCTGGGTCTTGACGCTCTCAAGAAAGATCTCCATCCGCGACTGCACCGGATTCCATTCGGCAATATGCCGGAAAGAATCCAAATCAAAGTTTGCGCCGAACTCGCGGTTAATTCTTTGCAGGATGTTCTTATTGAACCGGGAGGTCACACCTTGCGCGTCGTCGTACGCCGGAACCAGTATCTCCGGACTCTTCACCATGTCCGTTCCCAACAGGAGGGCATCCCCCGCTGCTAGTTGCTTGCGCACTTTTTGCAGCATGGCAATGGCGGGGTTCCAGTCAAAATTCCCGATACTTGATCCCAGATAAAGAACCAGCTTGCGGCCGGATATTTCGCTCAAAAAATGAAATCCATTGCTGAAGTCCGCAATCACCGGGCGCACCGAGGCTCCCGGAAGCTCCTCTCGAAGCCGCTTCTTGGCTTCGGCCAGGGCTGACGGAGAAATGTCGACGGGGAAAAACTTTATCCGGATCTGCCGGCGTGCAATGGCACGCAAAAGCATCTCGGTCTTGGTGGCGGTACCAGCGCCGAGCTCCACCACTGAAATAGGGGAACCCGCCGCCAACGCGATCTCTCGCGAGCTTATTCGCAATATCTCGAGCTCAGTACGAGTGGGGTAATACTCGGGAAGGCGAGTGATCTCCTCAAACAAAGCCGACCCAATCTCGTCATAGAACAGCTTGCAGGGCAAAGTCTTCTGTGGAGAGCTCAGGCCCGTAGTGACTTCTTCGGCGTAGGGTGGGAGAGGAACGGGTTCGCGGGCGATCATTTGGCTAGCCTTATGCCCATGAACTGCCAGCGAGCATGTGGGGGAAAGAAATTCCGGTAGGTGGCGCGGATATGGCTCCGGGGCGTGGCGCAAGAACCGCCCCGCAACACAAACTGGTTGCACATGAATTTTCCGTTATATTCACCGACCAGCCCTGCTGCCGGGACAAATCCTGGATAACCAATGTAGGGACTCGATGTCCATTCCCACACATTTCCAAACCACTGCGGGGCTTCACTCTGCGCAGGCTCAGGTTGAAACCTGCCGGCATCCGAAAACGCGCCAGCATGTTTCATGCCCGCCTGCAATGACGCGACTTCCCACTCTTCTTCTCTTGGAAGCCGTGATCCGCTCCAGCGGGCGAACGCGTCGGCTTCGTAGTAACTCACGTGGCAGACCGGGGCCGCCGGATCGATCTCTCTCATGCCGGCAAACGTAAATTCCAGCCAGTTGCCATCGCGCTCTTCCCAATATAGTGGCGCATTCCATTGTTGGCTGTTCACGGCATCCCAACCGTCGGATAACCACAGTTCCGGTTTGCGATATCCGCCATCCCGCATAAATTCCAGGTATTCGGAGTTCGTTACCTGCCGGGATGCGATCTGGAAATCCTGCAGTAGCACTTCGTGGCGGGGTCCTTCGTTATCAAACGCGAAACCCTCACCCGAATGCCCGACTTCGTAAACGCCTTTATCGAATCCGATCCACTTGGCTGAAATAGTATTCTCGATTGCCCGCAACCCAATCGATCGCTCGGCTCTGAGTGGCGAACTCCACAGCGCATGTTTGATGTCAGTAAGAATCAATTCCTGGTGTTGCTGCTCGTGGTTGAGACCAAGCTCGAGCAACTCTTTGGCTTCACTTGATAACTGGTCGAAGCTCCGATCGATTGCCTGGTCCACCCAATGCCGGTAAGCATGTACTTCTTCCAGACTCGGACGAGACATCAATCCGCGCGATCCCCGAAACGGATGTGCACCCAGCTGTTTGTAATAGGAATTGAAAAGGTGCTTGTAGCGCGGATCGAATAGGCGATAGCCCGGTGCCCCCGCGAGGATGAAGGTCTCAAAGAACCATGTGGTGTGGGCCAAATGCCATTTCGAGGGGCTGCAATCCGGCATGGATTGCAGCATCTGATCTTCGGCAGAAAAGGGGCTAGTCAAATCAAGCGAAGTTCTGCGGACCTCGCGATATTTTTGGAGTAGTGGACTACAAGCCTGCGGCTGGGTTCGGCTTGCTGACATTTGCGTTCTCTCCGGGCAGAGTTCTATTAAAACGGTGCTGCTCAGAATCCCGACCCAACATGGATGCACCAGAGGACGACATTGTTACACTTTTCTTGGAAAAAAGCAGGAAAGGAAGATCCGGGGTTCGGTGCCGCCGCTAGGCAACCTCGATACTGCCTGACGCTACAGCGGACTCTACCGTGGGGTGGATCTCGAACAGTGCCGCAACATTCGTCAGCTCAAGCAGGCCTTGCACCTGCGGTGTTGGAGCCGCTAATCGGATGGCGCATTCAAACGCCCGAGCCTGCATGTGCACCAGCACAAGTTCGCCGATGCCTGCGCTATCCATGGCTTTCACGTCGGAAAACTCAAGCACAATGTCCTTACCCGAACCAAGCAATTGAACAGCGGCTCGAGAGAATTTCTGGGCTTCCCCGCGAAAGCAAATCCGCCCGCAACAATGCAATACTACCGTTCCTGCCTGTTCGCTGACCTTGAAAGAAAAGCGCTCATTCGAGCGTTTTTTCAGTCCTCCCACTTCACGCGACAACATACAGAAGACTTATCTCCGGCGCCTCCGGCTTGGGCACTCTGGATCTAATATAACGGCTGCACGCCGGTTCCGTTGTGAATATCGGATTAAATTGACCTCTGATTTTGCGAGTCGAAGGAAGCATCCACCTCTCGATTCTTCTGCATCCAAAATCAGCACCGGAACGGAGCACGATTGCAAGGTCTTTCTAAGCTTGTCTTATTTCTTTTCATTTGTACTGGATTGGGTATAGCGCAATTGCCGACAAGCGGAAACGCCTTCTTCGGCTATTCATACTCAGGCGCGCGTGTGTTCGCGTCGGGTTCCAACATCGGCATCAATGCAAACGGATGGGAAGGTTCGGTTGAGGGCAAATTCTTTCCGTGGCTTGGAGTCGTCGCCGATCTCGACTGGCACTATGGTGGTCATAGCTTTACCACCTGCGCACCTACTCCTTGCACGCCACGAGCTGTTACCGTAAATGCCAGCCGACACAACTTGTTGTTCGGGCCTCGGGCGTCGATTTCCAAGGGCAGATATACCCCGTTTGCTGAACTACTCATGGGGTTCGGCCATCAGACCGATTCCGGCGGGGGTATTTCGGACTCCGACACCGGCTTCGCGTTCGCGGTCGGAGGCGGCGTGGACTACAAGCTCATCAAAGGCGTGGCCGGACGCCTTCAACTGGATTCCATTCACAATAGTCTCTTTGGACAAGGCCAGACGAATCTGCGGATCTCGGCAGGAATCGTCTTCAAATTTTGAGCCGGTGGTAGCAATTCGCGAGGCATCCGGCCCCGCTGCTCTTCGCATCGGAACTGCTAGTTTTCCAAATTCGGCCACATCTGAGGAGGACCTCCGTGCGAAAGTTTGCCGGAATTGCCCTGATTGTTTTCGTAATCGCTCGTGCGGCCTCTGCGCAAATTCCGACCAGCGGAAATATTTTCATCGGATATTCGTATTCTCGTAGCGAGGTTGCCCCAGGCGCCCATACCGTGAACATAAATGGTTGGGAGGGGTCTCTGGAAGGCAAGCTACTGCCATGGGTCGGCATAGTCGCGGACTTTGGTGCAGGCTATGGTTCAAACAACCTGTTTCCCGCCATTACATGTCCTATTCCGGGTTGCGGACCGAGAAGCAGCACGGACGTCAGGAGATACACCGTCCTCTTCGGCCCACGTATTTCTGTTCCTGTCGGGAGATTTACGCCATTTGCGCACGCGTTGTTCGGCGCCGCACATGCGAGCCAAACCGGAAGTAGCGATACTTCGTTTGCGACGGCCGTCGGCGGTGGGCTCGATTACCGGCTGATCCACGGAATTGCCTGGCGCCTGCAAGGTGACGAAGTTCACACCCGATTTTTCGGGGGCGGTCAGGACCACTTCCGCTTTTCAACTGGAATCGATTTTCGTTTCTGAGTTGACGTGCAGAATAGAACTATCAGTGCTTGGCGTCGGGAGCAATATAATCCGGAGGCGGAGCGGCGCCTTCGCCAAAGAAGTACTGCTCCATCTGCCTGACGATTACTTCCTGATCTTCACGACGCGCCGGATTCAGACGGTACTCATTCAGCAGCATTTTGCAGAATTCCGTCCACTGCGTCCAGGCCTGCTGCGACACATTGTTGTAAATCTTTTGGCCGAGCTCGGTATCGAAAGGAGGTTCCTCCAACCCGGGAAGCTCCTGATGCAACTTGACGCACATAACTTTCCGTTCCGCCATTTTTCCTCGCAGAAAATTATCTCACAGCAGGATGGTGCCGGACTTGCCCCAACACACCCCGGACTCCAAAAAATGAAGGCCAGCCAAAGCTGGCCTTGGAAGTCACGAAGCTTCGTTACTAGGCTTGCGGCGGAGCTGTCGTGTTAGGTGTAGTGGTCTGTGGCGTAGTCGGAGGTGTAGTGCTTGGCGGAGTAGTGCCCGGCTCGGTTGCGCTGCCCGGCTCGGTTGGGCTGCCCGCAGGAGGCGTAGTTTCCGGAGTGGTTGTTTCAGGGGTGGTGTCCGGAGCCGGCGTTGTGGGGCTTGTTTCCGGAGTCGTAGTTCCCGGGCTGGTTTCAGGTGTTGGATTTGTCGGAGCTGTTTCCGGAGTTGTTCCAGGCGCCGGTGTTGCCGTTCCAGGCGTGGGATTTGCGGTCCCGGGAGTCGGATTTGCCGTTCCAGGCGCAGTCGTTCCCGGGGTCTGTGTTGAACCCGGCGTGGTTGTACCCTGTGCCGTTCCGGTTGTCGTTCCCTGCGTAGTTCCGGTTGTGCCCTGTCCGGCAGTTGATCCGGTCTGACCCGTGCTCGCTCCCGGACCGGCCCCGGCAGTTCCTGCAGCACCCGCCGTCTGCCATGCTGCGGATGCATACATCACTCCGCTCTTGCGCTCGCGAGCTGTTGGTCCCGGATTCGAAGGCGCTGCCGTGCAGTGGTCCGCGACCTTCGTCGCATTGGTCACGTTAAATTGCTTCGCGGATCCTGCAGATGCTGTCGCGCCTGAACCGGAATTCATTCCCGCGCTTGTGCCGGCCGAAGAACCTGTCGCCGATGCGCTTGCTCCACTCTGATCCGGTGATGCTGGCGCGTTGGAGCTTGCCTCGGCACCACTTGCATTTCCGCTCACCTGGACCTCATTCCCGACCAAAGTGCGGAGGCTGTCGAGGTTGCCAGTCAGCTTATAAGTGTTTCCGGAATGATCGGTCAACATGAAGTTGCCGGTGATGGCAGATCCGGAGAGACAGCCAGTTACACCGCCGTTTCCTGCTGCACTGGTGCCGGCTGCACTGTTCGCTGTTCCTCCTGGGACATTTTGGTTAGGAGCTGCGGGTGAGGTCTGGCTGGGAGTTTCCGCAGCTGGAGCATTCGAAGCCGGCCCGGTTTGTGCGGGTTCTGCTGTACTGGGAGTTGAGGTCTGAGGACTGCTTCCGGAAGGGCTCTGCGTCTGAGCGGGAGCCGGGCCGGAAGGCGAAGTGCTATCTGGGGTTGTGCTCTGGGCCACTACCCAGCTCGCAGACAGCAGCAACAGCGAAAGCAGTGTTGCTTTGGATTTCATAAAGTCTGACGCCTCCGATATAGGTTCTTTCCACTTGTCAGACCTTAGGCTCATTTAATGCTGATAAAAATCCAGCAGATTCCTTATGCCGCCATCCGCGTTACCGTACATCGAAACGCCCTGGGTACCAGAAAATATTACAGGTGAGAGTTGCTGCTGGCCAGACACTCTGCTTCAGCACTCGCGGTCGCATCGTGGTCGCTACACCTGAAGTACATCCCCCTCGCGCGCAACCAATTCGTAGAGCACAGGATTCACGAAGAATCCGATACACAGGCGCGAGATCAGCCCGGCCACGATTACAATCGCGAACGGCTTCTGCGTGTCCGATCCAATTCCGGTTGAGAGAGCCGCCGGCAATAGCCCCAGACACGCTACGAGCGCCGTCATCATAATAGGCCGCAGACGCAGCAGGGAGGCTTCGCGCGTCGCCGAATGGATGTCCATACCTTCCTGCCGCAGCTTATTGATGTATGACACCAGAATCACCGCGGTCTCAACCGAGACGCCCAGCAGCGCCAGCAATCCAAGCACGGAAGAAACACTGAATGGAGTGTGCGTCAGCTTTAGCGCCACCAGAGCCCCGACCGGCTCGGTCATGACGACTCCGATTGCGATGGTCACCGGAAACTTGAAATTCCCGTAGAGCGCGAACAGGATCATGAAAATGAGTACCAACGCGAGCGGACCAATAAAATACATCTGCGATTCCGCCGCTACCAGTTGGCTATATTCTCCGCCCCAGCTCATGCGGTAGCCCTGGGGCAGCTTTACCGCTCTATCGACGGCGTCCTGACCCTCGTGCACTGCACGTTGCAGGTCCCGGCCCTCAATGCTGTATTGCACGCCGATATACCGCGAATTGTTTTCCCGGTAAATAAAGGACGCGCCATTTCCCTGGCGGATGTCGGCAAGCTGGCTCAGCGGTATCTGCTGGCCCTCCGGCGTTCCCACCAGCAAGTTGCCGATGTCATGGGCGCTGCTGCGGAATTGCGGCTGCATCCGCACAACTAAATCAAACAGCTTCTCGCCCTGAATCACCTGAGTGACAGCCGCACCGCCTACCGCGGCCGAAACCACGGCTTCCACGTCGGACACGTTTACTCCGTACCGCGCGATCTTTTCACGATCTACATCCACCAGTAGGCTGGGCTGCCCAAGCTCGCGGACGACAGTCAGATCAGTGAAACCGCGTACTTTCTCCAAAGTGTTCTTGATTTGAATGGCCTTGTCTTGAAGGACGTTCAGATCTTCACCATAGATTTTTACCGCGAGTGAGCTCTTCAGCCCGGTCAGGGCTTCATCCACGGCGTCTTCTGCCGGCTGCGTGTAGTTAAAAATGATCCCTGGAAATGCTTTTAGCTTTTTGTCAATGGAGTCGATCAGTTGCTTCTTTTCGCGAATGTCGCCCTGCCAGGCTTTGTCTTTATAGGGCTTCAATCCGACATAGAATTCGCAATTGAAAAACCCTGTGGGATCGGTGCCATCGTCGGGCCGGCCCAGTTCCGATCCGACCACGGTTATCTGTGGGTATGACAGCAGGATGTCCCGGATTTGCGGCGCAATCTTGCTTGCCTCTTCGAATGACACTGTGTACGGCATCGTGGCCCGCACCCAGAGTGCGCCTTCATCCAGGTGCGGCATGAATTCGCCGCCGATAAACGGAACCAATGACAGACTAGCCGCAAAAATCAATGCCGTGAGCACGACCGTGAGCTTGGGACGTTTCAGCGCCCAATCCAATTGCTTTGCGTATTGCCGGTTCATCCATTCGTAGGCGCGATTTGGTTTCTCGCGAATCGGTCCTTTAAACCAGTACCACGCCAGCACCGGAACAAGCGTCAAGGTAAGTATCAGAGCGCCGATCAGCGCGAAGGCCATGGTTTCGGCCATGGGGTGAAACAGCTTTCCGGAAGGTCCGCTTAAGGCGTAGATCGGAAGATAGCCCGCCAGGATGACGGCGACAGAATAAAAAATCGGGCGATCAACATCTTTTGCCGCCGTCAGAATGACCTCGGTCAGGCTGTACTCCTGCCCTTCGCGCAGAGCCAGTTCGCGGTAGATGTTTTCCACCATGACGACCGTGCCATTGATGATGATCCCGAAGTCGATCGCTCCGATTGAAAGCAGGTTCGCGGCAACATCGTGGGCGTGCAGCACGATAAATGCAAACAGCAGCGACAAGGGAATCGTGACAGCCACGATAAGCGCTGCCCGTATGCTGACCAGAAAAAAGATCAGCACGATGACAACCAGCACCATCCCACGCAGCAGGTTATTTTCAACTGTGTCTTTGGTCAGGTTTACTAGTTCGCTGCGGTCGTAATAAGGATGGATTTTCACATCCGACGGCATTACCTGCCGGTTCAGTTCTTCGGTTTTGGCTTCGACGCCTTTGAGTACATTCTGCGTCTGCTCGCCGCGGAGCATAAGAATCACGCCCTCAACCGCATCCTCATTCTTCTTTATCCCGGAGTTTTCGCGCTCCGCAAATCCAAATTGCCCCAGCCGCGGCGCGTGGCCAATCGTGACCTCGCCGACATCCTTCACGCGAATCGGAGCGCCCTTATTTGCACCGACAACAATGTTCCCGATGTCTTCCGTGTTTCTTATCAGGCCGATGCCGCGCACATAATAGAACTGGCCGCCCTGCGAATAGAATCCGCCTCCGGCATTGGCATTATTTGCCGCCAGCGCCGCCGTGACTTGCGGAACTGTAAGGTGGTAGCCATAAATGCGGGCGGGATCGAGCAACACCTGGTACTGCATGGTGGTGCCGCCAAAGCTAGAGTCGTCCGCCACGCCTGGAACCGATCGATACGCACGCTCCACCACCCAGTCTTCAATGGTGTGCAATTCCTGGGGACTGCGGTCGGGGCTTTCCAGCACATAGCGGTAAACCAGTCCGCTGGGGCTGAACAGAGGCGCCATAGAAGGCGTGACACCGGTTGGCAGCTCAGCGTCCGCCAAGCGCTCGAATACGACCTGCCGCGCAAAATAGTCGTCGGTGTTTTCTTCAAATGTCAGTCGAAGGTCGGAGAGTCCATAGAGCGAGATGGAACGCATTACCACCATGTGTGGAACGCCGTTCATTTCGACTTCGAGGGGAAGGGTTACCAGGCGCTCGACTTCTTCGGCCGCGTGGTCGGGCCACTGCGTGATGATCTCGACCTGCGGAGGAGACAGATCCGGGTACGCGTCCACCGGCATTCGCTGAAACGAGATGACTCCGCCTACCGTGATGAAGACGGTCAACATCAATACCAGAAAGCGTTGACCCAGCGCGGCGCGGACGATTTTGTGAATCATTCAGTTTGTTGGACTAGCCTGATATCTCAGAGCGTCTGACCCAATCAGCGTTGTAGCGAATTCGCGAACTGCAGGAACAAACTGCCATTGCCAATCACGTGATCTCCAGGCTTCAACCCGCTGGTGATCTCGGTTTGACCATTTACGCTTTCTCCCACCGTCACCGCGCGCCGGCCGAATTGGTTCTGTGAACTTTCGGCATATACGAACGGCTGGTTCTCGGCGTCCCGAAGCAGCGCCGCATCAGGCAGCGCGATGGCTTTCGAAATCTTCCCGGCATTCACGGTTGTGGTCACGTACATGTCCTTCTTTAACTTTTCTCCCGGATTCGCAGTTTCGATTCTCGCTTGCAGTGTCCGCGTACTCGGATCGAGCGAAGCCGCAACATACGAGATTCGCCCGTGAAATACCTGCGGATATGCATCTGTCTGAATGTTCACGGTGTCACCGACACGCACATAGGGCAAATCGTTCTGATACACATTCACCAGCACCCAGACGTTGCTGGTATCTGAAATCATGAAGCACTGGGTTGATCCGGGCTGAATCAGTTGCCCGGCGGAAACGTCTTGCTCGACCACCTCCCCGCTGATGGGCGCCTTTACCGGGACTTCAAACGTCGGCGGTGCCTGTACCAGAGCGTCGGGGTCGGTGATGCCCAGGACCTTTAAGGCTGCCTGCGCCGAAGCCAGGTCTCCCCCGGCCTGCACTTCCGCCGATTCAGCCTGCTCCAACGCCTGCTCGGCAATCGCATGATGCTGATACAAGTCCTGCGCGCGCGTGTAAGCCTTCTGCGCCAGCGCGTATGCGTCTCTCGCCTTCAGGTAATTGGAGCGGAGTTGTGAATAATCGGGGCTTGCCACATACAGCATGGCTTCGCCCTGTTTCACCCGCTGTCCCGGGACTACGACCACACGGCTGACGGGGCCGCTCACCTGGGTGATCACCGGAGTGGTCTTGAACGCGTTATATGCAACTGTCCCCGTCAGCCGAAGTGTTCTGGTCAACGTCGTCGGTTCTACGTCCAGCACCTGGACATGCGACATCTGTTCTTGCGGAATGGTGAACAGCTCGGGATCGTTAGGGTTCTTCGCATATGTGACAGAATTCGAGCTGGGTCCTTCGCATCCGAACAAAGCCAGCAGGGTCAGTGCCACGGCGAAGCACAGCATGTTTTTGATCATGGCAGGTTCCTCGCTCCCACCGCTGCTTTCAACTGTTCCAAGGCCGTCATATACGAAGCGAGCGCCTGGCGATAGCCCATTTGCGTCGCGCGATAACTGCGCTCGGCATCAAGAAAATCCAGGAGGCTGGCGGCTCCGCGCTTGTAGGCATACTCGCTGATGTCGCGCGAATCCTGCGCTTGCTTGAGGTATCCTGAAGTGTAGAGCTGCACCACTTCATCGTTGCTCTTGACCATCTCATACGCATTCGATACATCCGAAAGCACAGCATCACTTGCGGATTGCTGCTGCTCCTGCGATTGCGTGAGCGCATATTTTGTGCGTGCAATCTCGCCCTGATTGCGATCGAAGATTGCCAGAGGGAAACTGGCAAATATGGACGCTGTGGTTTCCCCGGCTACGTGGTCCACATTGTACGTACCGGTGACATCAACTTTGGAGTTGGCTTTAGCCAACTGGATCTGGCTCTCCGCCGCGGTCACCCCTAATTCCGCAGCCTTGTAATCGGGCCGTTCACGCAGTGCCTGGAGCTTCAAATCGTCCAGCCCGCTTTTAAGCGGCTTGTATGCCAGATCGCCCGCGACTTCGAAGTTTTCCGGCACGGCGTCGTAGCCCAGCAACTGGCGCAACCCTACCAGCGCTTGTACCTTCGCCAGCTTCGCTGACGAAACATCGGTTTGGAATTGCAACAGTTGTAGCTTGATTTTCAGATAGTCGCCTTCTCCGATGTAGCCGGCCTTGAACTGTTCTTCGCTGATGTCAACCGTTTGCTGAAAGGCTTTCAGGTCTTCCAGCGCAAGCTGCAGCGTCGACTCTGCCAGCAGCACGCTGATGAACTGCTGACTGACGTTGAATGTTAATGTCCGTTCGGCGTCCGCGATCTGGGCGCGAGTGACGGCGGTTGCATCCTGTGCCGCCTTCAGCCTCCGCTGACGCTTGTGCCCGCGTTCGAATAAGTAGCTCAATCCAACGTCAAACTGTTGAACTTGATCAATGTTCGTGCCGGAAAAATTCTGTGGGCTGAAAAATGGGACGAACTGGCTGTCTGCCGCAAACGTCGGGTTGGGCCTGAGATTTGCCGTGATTTCCTGTGCTTCGTTCTGCTGCACCTGTGTCCGGGTAGCTTTAAGTGAATGGTTATGAGTAAGAGCCAATTGGATAGCCGTATCCAAATCGATCGAGGTCGGCCCATTTTGCCCATATCCAGGCTTCGACAAAAGAAGGCAAATCGCGCCAGTCAAAGCCCAGGCCGGAGCGCGTTTCCGACCCAGCAAACCTGGGCCCGTGAATACCAGCGGAAGCCCTTCAGCGCGCGGTATTCTCCTTTTTTTCAGGTATTTGCCCAGTCCCAAAATCTGCACGCTCCTGCTGCTGCTCAGATTCCTGCGCTCTCGAACGCTTATTGTAAGTCGGCTGCGCTCCGTGAAAGGCTGCTTAGTTGGATGCAACTTCTTGCCGGTTTTGCGCCTTGATCAGATTTTGAACTGGAGCCATGGGCGCTGGAGGGTAGCCTGAATTCCCTTCGCGCTTGGTTTGGCGTGGGGCGGGAGGAGCGGGCGCCCTCGTTGGTGGGCCCGCCTGGATTCGAACCAGGAACCAACAGATTATGAGTCTGCTGCTCTAACCGTTGAGCTACGGGCCCGTCCCCGAAAACCAGTGCTTATCATATAAGACGTGCTGAGCATTAACGAAACCGCGTCAGGCGTCACCCTCACCATCAAGGTCCAGCCACGCGCCCGCAAAAATGCACTGCTGGGCGAGTTAGGCGGCGTATTGAAGATCGCCGTGATAGCGCCCCCGGTTGACGGCCGCGCGAACGACGCCTGCATCACTTTGCTGGCGGCAGCATTGAAGGTACCGCGCTCCGCCATCACGATCACCTCAGGCCAGAGTGGACGGCTGAAAGTAGTTCATGCGCGAGGAATCTCGGTCGAGGAATTCCGCAAGCGCTTAGGGCCCTGAAACAAGCCGGACAAGCGGGTACAATGATGCCTTCATGGACCTCGCCGCCATTCAGTCTGCTCTGCGCGATCGCAATATTGACGCTTGGCTTTTCTACGATCACCACCACCGCGATCCCATTGCCTACCGCGTTCTCGGCTTGCCCGAAAAGTTGATGGCGACCCGCCGGTGGTTTTACTTGATTCCGGCGGAGGGCGCACCGCAAAAGCTGGTCCACAAGATTGAAGCCGGGCATCTGGATTCGCTTCCCGGAAGCAAAGCGACGTATTCGGCATGGCAGGAGCTGTTCGAGTCCCTCAAGGATTTGTTACGCCCTTACCGCGACGTCGCCATGCAGTACTGGCCGAATAACGGCGTGTTCACAATTTCCCTGGTGGATGCGGGAACTGTCGAACTGCTTCGCGGGCTGGGCAAGAACATCGTCAGCTCCGGCGACCTGGTCGCACAGTTCGAAGCGACCTGGACGGACGAGCAGATCAAAACACATTTTTCTGCCCGCGATTCGATTGACGCCATTACAGCGGAAGCATTCAGAGAGATTGGCCGCCGGGTACGCAATGGAGGAACCGACGAGTTCGCCATCCAGCAATGGATCGTTGAAGCGTTCCGCCGCGAGAACCTGGTCACCAGCGATCCACCCGTGGTGGCGGTCAACGCCAATAGCGGAAACCCGCATTATGGCCCCGAGGCGGCAACATCAAAGCCAATTCAGGACGGAGACTTCGTTCTTCTCGACATCTGGGGAAAGAAGGACATTCCGAACGCCGTGTATTACGACATCACTTGGGTCGGTTATGTCGGAAAAACTCCGCCTGATCAAATTCAAAAGGTTTTCGGAATCGTTCGCGATGCGCGCAATGCCGGCGCTAAATTCGTGCAAGACTCCATCGCTGCCGGAAAACAGATTTCCGGATGGCAGGTGGATGATCCGGTACGCGAAAGCATCACCAAAGCAGGGTTCGGAGAAAAATTTGTTCATCGAACGGGACACTCGATCGGAACCGAAGTTCACGCGAATGGCGCCAACATGGACAATCTCGAAGTACACGATGAGCGCCGGATCTTACCGAACAGCTGCTTTTCCATTGAGCCCGGGATTTATCTGCCGGAATTTGGGGTCCGCAGCGAAGTGAACATGCTGGTGCGCAGCGGCCACGCCGAAGTAACTGGTAGAATGCAAAATGAAATCGTAATCATCTAGGCTGTGTGGGGCGACGCCCCGCCTCGATTCTCCCAAATGGCAGATACAACTGTACGAAAAGAAGCGGTGATTAAACCTGCAGTTCAGAACTCCACTATGTCGGTGCTTGCGCCCGCCGTCGGCTGGCTAATACCGGGCGCCGGGCATCTGATTCAAAAGCGCTGGATCCGCGGGCTTTTGCTGATGAGTTCCGTCGTAATCATGTTTGTGCTCGGCCTGCTTATGCAGGGGCGGATCTACAAACCGAACGGTGGAGACATACTGGATATTCTGGGATTCATCGGCGACATTGGCGCGGGCGGCCTCTATATCGTGACCCGAGCCCTTGATGCGGGGCACGGCATCATCGCCCATGCAACCGCAGACTATGGCACTAAGTTCATAATTGTGGCCGGACTGCTGAATCTGATCAGCGTGGCTGATGCCTATCACATTGCGATCGGAAAGAAATCGTGATTCTGACACTCTCCCACTTCAATGCTGCGTTGTTGTTCTCGATCTTTGCTTCCACTGTCTTCGGTATTACTCAGCGCGACACTCCACGAGCGCAGTTCAACTACGGCCTCTACTGCTTCGCCTTGTTCATGGGCGGGTTGATTTTGGCTGGCTGGGTAATGTGGGCGCTGCGGCACTGAGAAGTTTTCGCTCCTACCCCTCCCACACAAATGCATCGAAAACGCGCTTCTTTTCAAAGCCCAGGCGGGCATATAAATCGACCGCCGGAGAATTCGCTTCCGTCACCGTCAACGACAGCGCTGAGAATTTTCGTTGCGTCAGATTACGCACCGTCGCCGCAAGCAGCGCTTTGCCCAGTCCAAGCCCGCGGTGCTCGGGCAACACACAAATCTGCGTTACATGCCCGGTGTCATAGCGGACGCGCGAACACAGGATCACTCCGACTAGCGAAAGGTTGCGCTTATTTACCGCCACGAACGATGACTCCGCGTCGAAGGTGCCGCAACCTGGGAAACGAATGATGTTGTTCAGGAAGCGCAGCGAGCCGCTCAAGGTGCGGTATTGGTCGTTGATCTCCGAATCCACATGATTTCTGTACGCTGAAGTGATCACCGCGGCCGAAGGCTGATAATCCTGCTCAGTCCAGCGCCGCAGCTCAATGTCTGCGGCAATAACTTTCGCATCCATTTTCGCAGCCAAAGGCAGCGCCATGAACAGGCGGGCATGGCGGCTGAAACCTTGCGACAAAAACGGCTGCGACGCCGCTCCGGCTTCATGCGCAAGCAGTTGCGCTTCAATGCGGTGAATGCCCGGCGACTGTTGCAAGGTCTCGATCACATGGGTCAGCAGGCGGCGTTCGACTTCTTCGCGGTTGCTGCCATTGTCGCCGGAACGGACGAACAGATCTCCGATTACTCCCTTGCTGCTCTCATAAACAAAGAACGAATACCCGAAGACTTTACCGCGCGACACTGCGGCGTAGCCCGGTAAAAATTTGGCGTCCATGTAGCGGAGAATCATTTCCGCCGAACCGCTGTAATCCCAGCACAGCAGCTCCGCCCACACCCGAATTTCGTCCTCCAGCAATGGACGCAGGTCGGCGGACGTAAAGTGCCTGAGATCGAGTATTTCCACCACAGCTCCAGAAAAAACGCGCGTGCCGTGCCCTTCAGCGTGACGGCAACCACTGAGTGTAGTGGCTGTGAACTGCGGCAATCAAACGCGGGGAACACGCTAAGCCAACTTCACACTTCATTCGGATTTCATTCGTGTTCCTTGCTGCCCGTAGTGCTTAAAGCGATGGGGCGGCCAGGGAGAACACGCTTGCGGGCAGGCGATGAGCCTAGCGCGCCGATACATAAAAGAATTCAACCTTCTGCTCGGGAAATCCTCCCAGTTGCATGATTTTTCGCCCGGGCACATCACGAGCGAAGGCCTTTTGGAAGCCGGCACGTGCGACAACCAAGTGTTCGCCAACCGGCGCCTGACCAAGTTCAAAACGCGGAATCGGCTGATCGCGATAGAACTGCAATCCGAATTCAAGTTCACGGGAAACCAGCACCACGGCAACTGGCAAATTGCGAGGTGAAACCTGCGCCAGGGCGTCTGACACCGCACGCGCCGAAAGTTGGTCGTTCAGAGGCTGTGCGCCAAAGCGAAGCGCAACTGTGAGCGCAACCACGGCCGGCACTAAAGTTGCCATCCGCAATCCCGCGAAGCCCGTCTTGAACAGGAAGACGACAATCACAGCAGCTACAACAATGGCCGCGACTAGAGGAGCCGTAACCGCAGCACTCCAGATGAACCGGTGTTGCAGGAGCGTGTATCGCAAAACCAGAGCCGCAAAAACGATCAAGGCAGAGGACCCCGCATGGAGAACCACGAGAACGGGATGCGGTCTGCCAAGAACCTTCTCGCGCAAGTAGTTCGCCAGCAGCAGAATACCAGGAGGGATCGCCGGCAAAATATACCCCGGCAGCTTCGATTGTGAAATGGAAAAGAAGGCAACAACAACTACCATCCAGATCAGCAGAAAGATGTTCAGAACGTCAGCGTCTTGCCGGCGCAACTTTCGGGCCGCCCAAACCAGGCTGGCAACCACGAACGCCACCCACGGCAGCCAGCCGAGCAACGTGACCGGAACGTAATACCAGAAGGGCTCCGGGTGATGAAAGATATTGGTCCCGAAGCGGGCGAGGTTGTGCTCCAGAATAAAAACGCGAAAGAACTGCGGATTCCTGATCTGCACCAGCACATACCACGGCAGCGCGACGAGGCAGGCGAGAAGAGTCCCCGGAACCCATAAACTCTTCCATATGATTTTCCAGCCTAGTTGCGTGACCGCAAAAATTCCCACAATCGCGAGCGCAAGAAATGGCGCGACCGGACCCTTCGCCAACATCGCAAGTCCAAGGAAGACATAAGAGCCGGCAAGGAAGGCGCGACTGCCGCTCTCAAACCATGCGAACCAGAACATCATGGCGATCGTGAACGTTGCCGCAAGAGGCATGTCGGTCGAGGCTGCACGCGCGAAACCGACGATAGCAGCCGAACACGTCACGGCGAGCGCACCGTCCAGCGTGAAGCCCGGCCGGAAACGTCTTAGAAACCAGTAAACCGCAAATGCCATCGCAGTCGCATCGATGGCCGATGGAAGACGCGCTGCCCAGTCACTCACACCAAAAATCTTGTAAGCGGCCATGGCTTGCCAGTAGTAAAGCGGTGGCTTTTCCAACCACGGCCCTCCGCCGAGAGTGGGCGTGATCCAGTCCCCACGTTCCAGCATTTCGCGAGCGACCTGAGCGTAGCGCGGCTCGTCCGCGCCGAGGAGCCCAAATGCGGACAGCTGCCAGAAAAAGAAGAACGCACAGCAGGCGAGAAGAAGAATCCAGTCCGGGATGCGGAGACGGTAGTTCAAGTGTTAGTGGTCAGTAATGAGTGGCTAGTTGCAAGGTAATGCCGCTCGGAATGAGTACAGCTTCATCGCGTTTGTTTCCGCACTTAAAGCTAGGTCACCAGGCTAAGGCATGATACTTGTTTGAGGAGCGGCTAACCACTAGCAACTGGTTTTCATCTGCAACCTGATTTCACCGAGCACGCTTTCAACTGCCGCGTGCAGCGGCCCGTCCACCGAGCATCCGCTGGCGCAGGTGTGACCCCCGCCGCCACATTGCTCGGCAATTTGCGCAACATCCAGCTTCCCTTTGCTGCGCAAACTTATGCGGAAGCGGCCATCCGGCAATTCACGAAAAAAAACCGCAACTTCGACTTCGCCGATTGAAAGCGCATAATTGACCAATCCTTCGCAGTCTTCTTCTTTTGCGCCGGCCCGCTCCATCTGCTCCTGCGTGACCCAGATCCATGCCAGTGGCCCTTCGCGCTGCAAGGCAGAAAGCGCTGCTCCCAGCAGCCGCATCTTGGCGGTCGAGTGTCCGAAATAAATATGCTGCGCGCACCGCACCGGATCGGCCCCGGCCAGCACCAGCTCGCGCGCCAACTCAAACGTATGCTCGCTGGTCCCGTCAAACATGAACGCGCCAGTATCCGTCAGTACAGCGGTGTAAAGACACGTCGCAATCTCCGGCGTAATTTTCACGCCCGCGGCTTTTGCCAGTTTGTACACAAGTTCAGCGGTGGCCACCGCTTTCGGATCAATCCAGTTCACGTGACCGAAATTGCGTCCGCTGCGGTGATGGTCGATATTGATAAGGAACTTTCCCTCGAGTCCCTGAAGCCGAGTCCGCTGAATGTTGTCGCATTCCAGCAGAATGGCGGCATCGTAGTCGCCTTCCACGACGTCCGCATGGGTGACGCGCTCAGTGAATGGCAATTGCAGGTACACGCGTGGAACACCATCGCGCAAAACAATGTCGGCGTGTTTGCCCATCTGGCGCAGAATCTCGCAGCCGGCAAGCGCCGAGCCCACCGCGTCACCATCTGGACGCGCGTGCGAAGTCACCACGAACCGCTCGCGGCGATCGATCTCGGTTAAAACCTGGTTCAACATTGTGTCACTTCTTTTTTTTTGTGCGCTTCAGCAATTCGTCAACCCGGGCTTTGTAGTCCTCCGAACGGTCCAACAAAAACACCAACTCAGGAGCTCGCCGCAGGTGCAGCCGGTCGGCGACTTCATGGCGGATGTATCCCGATGCCGCACTCAGCCCTTCCAGGCTGCTCTGCCATTCTTCTTCACCACCTTGCACCACCACGAGTATTCGCGCCGAGCGCGAGTCCTCTGCCAACTCAACCGCGGTTACGCTAACCAGCCCGATGCGTGGATCTCGGAGCTCGCCCTCCACCAGTGTTTCAATTTCTTCCCGCAGGGCCTCGCCCAGGCGCTCACGATGATATTTAGCGCCGCGCTTCTCCACAGTCCACCTCGGAATAAAACGGATGAGAATATCAGAAATTGCAGTTGCCGGATTGTCAAAGGAATGATGCGAGGCATCAGGTTCTTAGTTGGCCAGTTCGGGATGTGGTCGTTCGGATTTTTGGGTGGCAGCTACAATGTATCCCTTATGAGCCGAGCTGACGGAGAAACCGCCGGTTACTCGGGCACACCGTTGCCAAAAAAGCTCGGCATCCGCGAGGAATATTCAGTCCTGCTGCGGAATGCGCCCGCGCGCTTTGAAAGGAAACTGGAACCACTGCCGGAGGGCGCGGAAATTGTTGATGATCCGTCGGCGGCGCGCATAGCTGTATTGTTCGCTGGCTCACAAGCAGAACTCGCACACGACTTCCGCCCGCTCGCAAAATCCCTACCCAAACAATGCGCGGTTTGGATTGCCTGGCCGAAGAAGGCGTCTGGCGTCAAAAGTGATTTAAACGAGAACGTGGTCCGCGAATTCGGCCTCAGCGCTGGCTGGGTGGACTACAAGGTGTGCGCAATTGATGAAACATGGTCGGGGCTCTGCTTCGCAAGGAGGAAGGCCTGAGTACCAGAGGGATCTTGCGGTGATCTCGTTATTCAAACCCATTCTCATCCCGATCAAATCCGGATGAGTCGCAAGAGCCATCCGCCGCGCCGAGGGAAATGCAGTTCGTATTTATCTCCCCAGCGTTCGGCTTGATCTTACCAGGTTGGCTTTTTCGTCCCGAACAGAGCTAACCGTTTTGCACGCGTCCATACCCGACTTTTCCACGAGGAACGCGCTGCGGCAGCCTACTCAATCTGCACTAATTCACTCGACCGCGACTGTGTAGAATCGCCAGCTGGTGCGGGCCTTTGGGGTGCGCGCCAGGCGTCGAAGATAGAAACCTGATGGACGCACGAAACCGTGCAGTGCGGCGCGCAGGATTTTTCCGTCAGATATTCACGGCGGATGTCGTCAATGGTGTACTTCTCCAGCGGGATCCCCGGGTAGCCGCGCTGTTGCGAGCAATAATGCACGAGCCCGTCTTCACAGATGTACAAATAGCGCGCGCCGGCGCGGCAACGCCACTGGTTCGGCTTGCCCAGAGCAATGTTGTCCTGGAATGAATTGATGCGGCTGAAGCTGCGCCTTTCAAGATTCTTCATCTCGTGATAAACGCGGCGCTCTTCGTCCCCCAGCGGCTGCAATTGGCCGTCACCGTCATGGATGATTCCAATCGTCGAACTGAATCCCAGTTCGAGCGCCCGCCGGCCGATGGTCAATGCGTCCTGCGGATTGTGCACGCCACCGCCGACCACCGAATTTATGTTCACGTGGAAGTCGGCGTACTCGGCCAGCATCTGGAGCTTCTTGTCGAGGACTTTCAGGCTCTTTTTGGAGACGTCGTCCGGATTCACGTTATCGATCGAAATCTGGAGCCACTCGAGGCCCGCTTGGTTCAACCGCTCGATGCGGTCCGGCATCAGCAGGTATCCGTTTGTGATCATCCCGGCGACAATGCCGTTCTTCCGAATGCGTCCGATGATCTGATCGAGTTCCGGGTGCAGCAGCGGTTCGCCGCCGCTGATCGTCACCACCGACGTCCCCAAGTCGCCCAGTTTGTCCACCCGCTTGAACATCAACTCGAGCGGCACCGGCTTCGAGAAGTCGTCGTACTCATTGCAATACTTGCAGGCAAGATTGCAGCGGCGCATCGGGATCAGGTGGGCGAGCAGCGGATGGTCGGTCGCGAGGAACCCCCACGCGATTTTGCTCCATCCGTGAATGCCGCGCGAAAGCGCAACCTTGGCTCGGCGGAGTTTGGCTCGGGAAGACGGCATTCTGGCTTCTAACTATTAAACCACAAGAAAGCCTAAGTCCGTCATTCTGAACAGTGTACGGGGAAAATGCGCGTGCGAACGGCGACCCGACTGCATCTTCACTCGTATCCACGCAGATAAACACCGATCGAAATCTCTGAATGCGATCAACATGCCTTCCGACAAGAAAGCAGGCCTCCGTTCGACAATCCGTGTTGCTCCGCGTGAATCCGAGGAGGAGAAGTTATCGGGTCGGCACTGAATCCAACAAATTCAGAAATTCCACTTTCTTCTCCGCCGGCAGAAATGAGGCCTCAAACGAGTTTCGCGCGATTTCGCGTAGGTGTTCGTCGGTGAAGCCGAATTCCGACTGCGCCAATTCGTACTCGTGATTAAGAGAGGTCCCGAACATCGCCGGGTCGTCGGAGTTGAGCGTGATCATCAGTCCATGGTCGAAATAACTACGGACGGGATGATCTCGTATTTGAAGACAGCAGCGAGTCTTGATGTTGCTGGTCAGGCAGATTTCGATGGGAACCTGCCGCTGTGCCAGTTCTTCGATCAGTTCCGGATCCTGAGCGCCGGTAAGCCCATGGCCGATTCTCTCCGCGCCAAGGTTCAGCGCTCCCCAGATTGATTCCGGCCCGGCGTTCTCGCCCGCGTGGCAAGTCAATCGCAGACCCTGAGCAGCGGCATAGGCGTACTGTTCGCGAAACAATTCCGCCGGCGCCTTAATCTCGTCACCTCCGATGCCGGCCCCGACGACGTTGCGATCGCGATGCTTGGCGGCGAGTTCGAAAACGGTCTGCGCCGCTTCCGCTCCGAACTGGCGGACGGCGTCAAAGATCCAGAATAATGAGACGCCAAAATCTTTGTGGCCGCGGTCACGCCCGCGCTCAAGACCCTCGAAAATGGCATTGAAATCCTGCTTGTGCCACAGGCAGACGCCTACAGAAACGTAGACTTCCGAGTGCAGCACGTTCTGCGCTCTGAGCTGCTCCATCAGGCGATACGTAATCAGTTCGTAGTCATCCGCTGTTTGCAAGTCTTCAGTCAACGTCTTGAAAGCCATCAGAAATCCGGTGAAGTCTTCATACTGATAAATCGCTTGGGTCTGAGCGACTGTGCTTTCTTTACCATGCCGCCGACGAAGTTCGACCAACGTCTCGGGACTGACCGAACCTTCGAGATGCAGGTGCAGCTCTGCCTTTGGCAGGGACTGGATAAAATTCGACGTCATAACTTCAAATTGTAGAGTTCAGGGCATAGATTGGCGAGAAGGGCAGCCCGAACAAATTAACCAGTTCATCCCAGAAGCGGCAGTGCGCAGACCTCGGCCACCCGCCGGGCGTGAGACGATAAAGTATAATCTTCGCGCTACGGCACCCGCATGAGCGAAATCACTGAAACGATCAATGAGCAGGCCACGGGCGAACACATCAAGCTCGATATCCAGGACATTCTCGCAATCCTGCCGCACCGCTATCCGTTCTTGCTGATTGACCGCGTGGTCGATTTAACACGGCGGCAACGGGTGGTGGCGATCAAGAACGTGACCTTCAACGAGCCATTTTTTCAGGGGCATTTTCCCGGAGTTCCAATCATGCCTGGCGTGCTGATCATTGAAGCCATCGCGCAGGCTGGCGGCGCGCTGCTGCTGACGGAAATTCCCGATCGCGAAAATAAGCTGATGGTGTTTACCGGCATCGAGCGGGCCCGCTTCCGGCGTCCAGTTGTTCCCGGAGATCAGTTGCGCATTGAAGTTGAAGTAAAGGCCTGGCGCGAAGGCGGCGGACGCAATGCCGTACGCATGGAGGGCATCGCCTACGTGGATTCGAAAAAAGTTGCCGAGGCCATTGTGACCTGTCAGCTGGTCCCGAAGGCCGCCGGAGCGGCCAATTCCGGCTCGGCGAATGCCGCACCGGAAGAATGAGCTGTCGGGTTTCAAAGTTTTCTCTGTGAGGTTTGCGGTGAAGAGCTTTTCGCGTTGATTTCTCAATGCAGAGTTCAAAGATCTTTAACCGCTGAGATCGCCGAGTACGCCGAGATAGCAATGGGTTTTATGATCTTGAGCTCGCATTGTTGTTTTTCTCGGGGATCTCGGCGGTAAATGCTCTTGAAATTTCCGATGACTGTCCATCCCACCGCCATCATCGATCCCGCTGCGAAAATTCACTCATCCTGCAAAATCGGCCCCTACTGCACTGTGGGAGCAAAGGTCGAACTCGGCGAAGGCTGCGAACTGATCTCGCATGTCGCCATCGAAGGCCCGTCGAAGATCGGTGCGCGCAACCGCTTCTTCCCGTTTTCTTCCATCGGACTCGCCCCCCAAGACTTGAGCTACAAGGGCGAGCCCACGCGCCTCGAGATCGGGGATGACAATACCATCCGCGAATTTGTCACCATCAATCGCGGCACGGCTAAGGGCGGGGGCCTGACCTGCATCGGTAATCACACGTTGATCATGGCCTATTCCCACGTTGCCCATGACTGCGTCATCGGCGACCACGTCATCCTCGCCAACGCCGCAACCTTGGGCGGACACGTGATCGTCGAAGAATGGGCCACGGTGGGCGCGCTTTGCCCGGTGCACCATTTTGTTCGCATCGGTGCGCATTCGTTTATCGGTGGCGGCACCACCATCACCCGCGACGTGCTTCCCTTTTCAAAGACAGTTGCCGCCCGCGACACTCACGCTTACGGACTGAACGCCACCGGCCTCGAGCGGCGCGGTTTCACCAAAGACCGCATCCGCAAGATCCACCATGCCTATAAAGTTCTGCTAGCGTCGAAGCTGAACACCTCGCAGGCGCTGGAAAAGTTAAAGTCGGAGCCGGACCACGGCGAAGATGTGGAGATGCTGATCCGGTTTATTGAGGCGAGCGAGCGGGGTGTAATTAAATAGCGAGCAGGTGTCATTAAATGGGGGCATGATGGGTGCCTTCCTAAGTTTCTTATGTAGATGAACCACTGCCCATTATTCACGGTTTTGGGGGTCGCTGAACTCGCAGGTACCTGAGCCGTCTCGAGCCTCTTGATCGTGAGTTCGACGTGTACTATTCTCTAACCACACCGGAAAGGAGGTGGTCGGATGACAAGTTCTGATAGTGGCAGTAGATGTATCCATAGACCAGGTGAGGTGGCTGAGACTTAGGGCGGTTGCTCTGAGTGCTTCGCAACTCGACCGGTGAGTTTGGATTTAGTCGCCCGGCGTGAGGTCGCGCCGGGTACCCGGAGTTCGACGAAGTGGCTACTGATGAGAGTCCCCGCAGGGGATACTCAGAGTGACCACCTCATGGTCAAACCCAAACAGTCCACCGGGCGGCCCGCAGGCTAAAACCTTGCGGGCCGTTCTATCTCTATGGCTAATCTTTTTCTATGGCCCATCTTTTGTGCGTGACCTGATTCACGCGTATCATCTCTGGCGATGAACGAAAGCAATGGAGAACCGGGCGGTTTTGCCGCGCGCTACCAGGAAATGACAGACGGCGAACTGCTGAAGCTTTCGGCCCAGCCCTGGGCATTGAGCGATGCGGCGTGGGATGCGCTGGAGGATGAGCTCGATCAACGCGGTCTGGAGGTTCCCGAGCCAGAATCGCCGCCACACTCAGGATTTCCAGACAAAAGAAATTTGGTGATGCTGCGACGATTTCGCGACCTTCCGGAAGCTATGCTGGCCAAAGGCAAGCTGGATTCCGAAGGGCTGGAATCGTTTCTGGCTGACGAGAACACTGTACGCATGGATTGGCTATGGTCCAATCTGTTGGGCGGAATCAAGCTTTTGGTAAATCCTGAAGACGCCGTTGCGGCGAGTCGAAGTCTGGACGAGCCGATTCCAGAACACATCGATTTCGAAGGGGCTGCGGATTATCAGCAACCTCGCTGTCCGAGATGCCAGTCGCTTGATATCAATTTTGAGGAATTATACAAACCGATAGCATATGGAAGCCTTTTTGTCAGCTTCCCACTTCCCATGCAGCGAAACGGCTGGATTTGTCAGACGTGCCACCATACTTGGGAAGATGCCACACCAGAACCCGATCAGGAAATCACGCCGCCGACTTCGTGAAGGCCAGACGAATAACGCTGACCGTATCTTCAGGAAGCGGCAACCCGGAGACTTGCTCAGCCGTGAACCAGCGGGCGTCAGCGGCGTCGCCGCCGGCACGCATTTCTCCGGATAAAATCTCGCAAAGAAAATCAACAAGAACATAGTGATAAGACGTGCGCTGCCCCGCATCGGGCACGATACGTTCGAAGACTCCAAGCAATTCAGTCGCACGCACAACCAATCCTGTTTCTTCTACGGCTTCACGTTCGGCGCCTTGGCGGAGGGTTTCGCCAAGTTCCAGCATGCCGCCGGGAATAGACCATTCGCCGAGCAGCGGCGCCTTTGCTCGCTTAATCAACGCGACCCGGCCGTCCGCAATGATGATTGCGCCAACACCGACGAGCGGCTGCTGTGGGTATTCACGTTCCATGGCTTCCCCTGGAATACGTGCCCAGATTCTATCCTGAAGCGATAGGCCGGTTTCAGCTACAACCTTGCTATAATCCCGCAAGGTTTTGCCATGAAAAAACCTCATCTGATATTGGCCATTTGCCTTGCGGCATTCGGCGCGTCGTGCGGAAAGAAAACGCCCACGCTCAACCTGCTGGTATGGGAAGGCTACGCCGATCCGTCATTCGTGAAGGCGTTCGAAGGGCAGAACCACTGCAAAGTCTCCGCTTCTTACATGGGATCGAGCGATGAACTGGTGGCGAAACTCCGCGGCGGTAGCGCCGGAAACTACGACGTGATCTCGCCGTCGAGTGATGTGGCCACGATGATTTCACAGGCAAATCTGGCTATGCCGCTCGACCTATCGAAGCTGCCGAGCTATGAGCAGCTTTCGTCAAAGTTACGCGCGATGCCACTGGTGCGAGTGAACGGTAAAGTCTATGGCGTGCCATTCATGTGGGGACCCAATCCACTGCTTTATGACACGACTGCTTTGGTGAAGCCGCCCGACAGTTGGATTGTCATGTGGGACCCGAAACTTCGCGGCAAGATTTCGGTGTGGGACGATCTCTCGACCCTGTACATGGCGGCACAGGTGCTCGGCTACGATAAGCCCGATCCCGATCACCTGTATAACCTCAGCGATAGCGAACTTGAAGCGGTGAAGAACAAGCTGCTTGCGCTGAAGCCGAATATCCGCAAGATATGGTCAACTGGCGGCGAGCTCACGAACCTTTTTGAAAGTCACGAAGTGGTTGCCGCCATGGGCTGGCCTTTGATGACGAATCAATTGCGCGCGGCAAAATTTCCAGTCGGCGAAACCATCCCCAGAGAAAACACCACCGGCTGGATCGACCATTTGATGATTACCGCCGGAAGCGAGAACAAAGACCTGGCCTACAAATTTCTGGAATATATGATCGAAGCTCAAACGCAGAAGAAAGTCACCGATGTTACCGGCTACGCGCCTGCCAATCCGCAGGCGGCGCAATTCATGACCGCAGAGCAGCAGAAATACCTCCACCTCGACAACGTGGACGAATATCAGAAGCGAATTTACTTCTGGCAGAATGTGCCACGCCGCGCCCAATACAACGAAATCTGGAACGAAGTGAAGGCGGCGCAGTAGCCACAGTCGCATGGGTAACGAACCCCAGGCCGCAGAGTTGGAGGCACGGGCGTCCTTGCCCGGGCGAAACCAAGACTCGACTCTCCTCTCCATCCGCGCCATCGCCAAAACCTTCGGCAAACACACGGTCCTTCACGGCATTTCCCTGGATGTTGCCGAAGGGGAATTTCTCACTATCCTCGGCGAAAGCGGATCGGGCAAAACAACGCTCTTGCGCATCATTGCCGGATTCGAGCAGGCGACTTCCGGCGAAGTATGGATGAGTGGCGGGCGGCTTGACCCCCTGCCGCCATACAGACGGCGCGTCAATACAGTTTTTCAGAGCTATGCGCTCTTTCCGCATTTAACCGTTGAAGAAAACGTGGCGTACGGGCCGCGGGTGGCGAAGCTTCCTGCGGAAGAGATCAGAACGCGAGTCGGAGAAGCATTGGCCAAGGTGCGTATGGAGGGCTTCGCGAAATATAAACCCTCAAAAATCAGCGGTGGACAGCAGCAACGGATCGCACTGGCCCGCGCGCTGGTGAACCGGCCGAAGCTATTGCTGTTGGACGAACCGCTTTCCGCGCTCGACGCGAATCTGCGCCGCCAGATGCAGATTGAATTGAAAACCTTACAGCGCGAGGTTGGCATTACCTTCATTTTCGTGACTCACGATCAGGAAGAAGCCATGGTGATGAGCGACCGCATTGCGCTGTTGCACGCCGGCGAACTGGAACAGGTTGCACCGCCTGATGAGATCTACAGCCGTCCAGCAACGGCCTACGCCGCGCAGTTCATCGGGCACACCAATTTGCTCGAAGCAGAAATCCGCAATAGCGTTGCGCGAGCCGGAGGGCTCAGCTGGATGGTGCAGCTGCCAGATGGGAGGGCTACGTTTTCGCTGCGACCGGAATGCATCCGGCGAGCACAGGGCTCGGACGCGGTTAGTGTCGCCCGTTTTCGCGCGCGCGTCCTCGATCATGCATTTCATGGCGCAAGCGAATTGGTGCGGGTCCAGGTTGGCGATTCGCAGATCCTGACCGTACGCACTGCTGATCGTGGAAGGTTGCGGGGAGACGTTGAACTCGAATTCGATGCTGGCGACGCAGTTCCGGTACGAGGGCCGAAGGAATAACTATGTTCTCGCGCGCCTACAAGGTCACGGTTTCGCTTCCGCCAGTCCTTTGGGGCGCCATATTTCTGCTGGTTCCGTACGCGCTGATGTTCGCCTACAGCTTCTGGTCGGTTTCGGAATCCCAAACGATCGTCCATTCCTGGAGTTTCGCCAACTACGGCGAGCTGCTATCGAAGCCGGTTTACCACCAGACGCTGCTCCGTTCTGCCTGGATCGCTGCGCGGGTGACGTTGTTGTCTCTGTTGCTCGGATACCCGGTGGCCTACCTGCTGAGCTTTCATTCTGGAGGAAAAAAGAACCTGCTGTACCAGCTGGTAATCATTCCGCTGTGGGTCAGCTACCTGGTACGAGCTTACGCGTGGAAAACCATTCTCGGCACTGATGGAGTATTAAACACGGTTCTACAATATTTTCATCTCACTCATCATCCGCTGGAGTTTCTGCTCTATAGCCCATTCGCCGTAGTGCTGACGCTCACACATATCTATACGCCATTCACATTTCTGCCCATCTTCGCGTCGCTTGAACACATTCCTCGAAATCTGGCCGAGGCTTCGCATGATCTGGGAGCATCGCGGGTGGAGACATTCCGCCGCGTAATTCTTCCGTTGTCGGTGCCGGGAGTTCTGGCGGGCGCGACTTTCGCTTTTGTGCTCAGCTTCGGAGATTTTCTGGCGCCGCTGCTGCTTGGCGGTTCGAGCGGCATCATGATCTCGAACATCGTAGTGAACCTGTTCGGCGCGTCGTATCAATGGCCGCTGGGAGCGGCCATTTCATTTTGCATGCTGGCTTTGGTCGTTCTTCTGCTTTGGGTATCCGAGCGCCTGGAAAGAAAATGGGCCTATTCATGACCGCGAACTCCGAGCCACGAACGCCCAAGCTATTGGCGATTTACGCCGCGCTGGTTTTCGCATTTTTGTATCTGCCCATTGTTGTGCTGATCGTGTACTCGTTCAACGGGCAAGGTGTGGGCGGCTTTCCTCCGCGCGATCTCACCCTCAACTGGTATCGCATGTTGTTTCAGGACGAAGCTATCTGGGCCTCCGTGCTGAATAGCCTGACAGTGGCGGGCGCATCAGTGGGCATCGCACTGGCGCTTGGAATTCCCGCTGGGCTGGCGCTCGATCGCGCCAACTTCCCCGGAAAGGGGATTTTTCGCCGCCTGGTGCTGTTGCCGCTGGTTCTTCCCGGAATCATTACCGGACTCTCGTTGCTGATGCTGTTTCGCGAAGTGGACCTGAAGCTAAGCCTCGCCACCGTGATTCTCGGACACGGAACGGCGCTGATCTCCGTCGCCACCACCGAAGTGTTCGCGGGATTACAGAAGCTTGATCGCGCACAAGAGGAGGCGTCGCTCGATCTCGGCGCCACCTATTTGCAGACCTTCTGGCGCGTGACTCTGCCGAATCTCAAACTCTCAATCATTGGCGCTGCGCTTTTGATATTCACGCTCTCCATGGATGAGATTGCGGTGAGCTTTTTCCTGATTGGCCGCGATAATACATTGCCGCTCGAAATCTGGGGACGCCTGCGGCGCGGCATCACCCCGGAGATCAATGCCATCTCGACGCTGATATTCTGCTTTTCGCTTTTTGCGATCGTACTCTGGTATCGCCTGCGAACTCGCGCCGACGATAGCGTGGCCGCTGCGGAACTTCTTGAAGTCGCCTAACAGCGATAGTCCAAGAACCTGTCGTTAGCAAGCCTGAATGTTACGATTCAATTTCCTCGCTCATCATGGCCCAATTCTGCGACGTAGCCGTGCCTGTGCCACTCGATATGACGTTTACTTATCGAGTGCCGGAAGGGCTGTGCGTATCGGCCGGTTCCAGAGTCATGGTGCCGTTCCGGCGGCAGCGCACGGTAGGCGTCATAACGGAGTTGCATGACCGGCCGCCAAGCGTCACCGCCAAGAACATCCTACAGTCGCTGGATGATGAAAATATGCCCGCGCTGTCCGAAGAATTGTTGCGTTTGGGCAAATGGATCAGCGAATACTATCTCGCGCCCGTCGGCGAGGTTTTCCGCAGCATGTTGCCGCTGAATGCGGAGTTCCGTCGCGCTGTCGTCTATCGGATGGCGGACGAGGGCCACATGGCGTTGCACCTGGCAGGAAGCGCAGGGTCCGCGGGAAGGGCGAAGCGAACACCCGATGAGCAGGACACGGAGTTCCGCGTGCTCAATTATCTTTCTGCACGCGAGCAGGCGCGGGAAGAGACGCTGAAAACTTCTTCGGGGGTTTCGCGTGAAGTGCTCGATGGCATGGTCCGTAAGAAGTGGATCACGCGCGAGGACGCGTCGCATGTTACTGATGCGGCGCGAGTCCGGGAAGTAGCAATTCTCAAGCACGCAGAAGGCAAGCTCAACACCAATCAGAAAGAGCTGGTGGAAATTCTGGCGGCGGGCGGTGGCCGCATCTGGGGCGAGCATTTGCGAGAGCTAGATATCCCGCGAAGCACGCTTGCAACTCTGGTGAAACGCGGCCTGATTGAGTTAATCAATGAGCCAGTCGAACTGGTGAAGTCGGGCGTGGCTGCACGGCGGGTTGATTTTGAGTTGAGCGCAGCGCAGCAGGCGGCACTCGACAAAATGCGCTCCGCCGTCGATGGCAAAACCTTTGGCGGAATCCTGCTGCATGGAGTTACGGGATCGGGGAAAACCGCCGTGTATCTCGCGGCGATGAAGTCGGTACTCGATGCCGGACGCTCGGCCATTTTGCTTGTTCCGGAGATCGGCCTCACGCCAGCCGTCGCAGCGGACGTTCACAACGTCTTCGGCGACGAGGTTGCCATCCTCCATTCCGGGCTTTCTGATAAAGAACGCGCCGAGCATTGGCATCGAATTCGCCGCGGCGAAGCTCGCGCTGTCGTGGGAACCAGATCGGCGGTGTTCGCGCCGGTGTCGAATCTCGCACTCATCATCGTGGATGAAGAGCAGGATTCGTCCTACAAGCAGGAGGAGACGCCGCGCTATCATGCGCGCAATGTGGCCGTGATGCGTGCGAAGTTTTCAGACGCGACCGCTGTTCTGGGGTCGGCAACGCCGTCGCTGGAATCGTATTACAACGCGAAGAAGCATCGCTATGCGCTGCTGGAAATGCCTGACCGCGTGGAGAAGCGCCCGTTACCGGAAGTCGCATTGATAGACATGCGGCAGGAGTTCCAGGAAACCGGCCAGGAGCAAGTGATTTCGCGCAACTTGATCGAAGAAATCCGGTTGCGTCTGGAGCGTAAAGAGCAGGCGATGGTGCTGCTCAACCGTCGTGGATATTCGCCGGTTGTCCTGTGCCGCACTTGCGGCAAGAAACTCGAGTGCCGCAACTGTGCCATTGCTCTCACCCATCACAAGCAGAGCCGCCGCATGGAGTGCCATTATTGCGGCTTTATGGCACCTGTACCGAAGGTTTGCGCACAGTGTGGGAGCGAGTACGTATATTTCCTGGGAACGGGATCGGAAAAGCTCGAAGAACTACTGCACGGATATTTTCCGCAGGCTCGGATCGCCCGGCTCGATCGCGATACTGTCCGAAGTCACGCTGACTTCGAACGGGCTCTAAGCGCGCTCAATGCTGGGGAGCTCGATCTGCTCGTCGGAACGCAGATGATCGCCAAGGGCCACGACATTCATGGGGTCACGCTGGTAGGCGTGGTCGGCGCTGACATGGCGCTGGGGCTGCCCGATTTCCGTGCCGCAGAAAGGACATTTCAGTTGCTCACTCAAGTTGCAGGGCGGGCTGGCCGCGGTTATGTTCCGGGCAAAGTCATTCTCCAAACTTATTTTCCCGACCATTATGCGGTGCAATATGCAGCGCAGCACGATTTCATCGGCTTCTACGAAAAAGAGCTGCGCTTCCGCAGCTGGATGCACTATCCGCCTTACAATTCCTTGGTCAACGTAATCCTGCGCAGCGACAAACTGGATCACGTTCTCAAGTGGGCGGGCGTCTTAGGACGCTGGTTCGAGAAAGAGCGCCACGAAGGAGTGCGCGTGCTGGGACCTGCCGCAGCGCCTATTCAGCGGCTGAAGCGCGATTATCGTTATCACTTCATTCTGAAGTCGGCCAGCCGCCAAAAATTGAACTCGCTCATACGCGCGATGCTGGCGCATGCGGAAAGAGAAAAGATTCCGCGAACGAATGTTGTGGTGGATGTAGATGCGCTGTGGCTGATGTAGCGTCCGGCCCAACACACGGGTCATTGACGATTGACGGTGCTCGTTCGTCGTAAGTCGTGAGCCAAAGGCCCTACTCTGAAAGCCGAGGGTCAGCCGGCGCGGTAAATAATTTTCCCGCCGACAATTGTCGCGACGACTTTGCCGGTAAGCTGACGTCCGTCGAACGGCGTATTGTGTGACTTCGAGCGGGACTTCGAGGCGTCGAATGTCCATCTCTTTTTTGGATCGAAGATGGTCACATCGGCATGACTGCCGCGCAGCAGCGTTCCTCGACCGCGCAAGTCGAGAACTCGCGCCGGACCCGAAGTGAGTAGCTCAATAATTCTGCTAAGGGGAATCTTGTGCTCGCCTGCCAAAACAGAAATCACGAGTCCCAGCGCGGTTTCAAGGCCAGTAATTCCAAACGACGCGCGCTCGAATTCTATGATCTTTTCATGTTGCGCATGCGGTGCATGATCAGTAGCGATAGCGTCTACAGTGCCATCAGATATCGCCGCCACCAGCGCTTCGCGATCTTCTAACGAGCGCAGTGGAGGATTCATCTTGAAGTTGGTGTCGTAGTCGCGCACGTCGACGTCGGTGAGCGCGAGGTGATGCGGCGTGACTTCGCAGGTCACACGAGCGCGGTTTTTCTTTCCGCGACGGACAGCGGTTAGAGCTGCGGCTGTCGAAAGATGAGCCACGTGCAGTCGGGCGCCATTGAATTGTTGTGCCAGTTGCACATCGCGATCAACAATCGCGGCTTCTGAATTGACGCTCATTCCGCGCAAGCCGAGGCGGAATGAGGTCGGCCCCTCGTTCATCGAGCAATTCTGGGTGATCCGAGTATCTTCCGCATGCTGGACGACGGGAAAATTTATTTCTGCCGATGCACGCAACGCATCCCGCATCGTAGTTTCACTCAGGATCGGCTTGCCGTCGTCAGTGACGGCGACCGCGCCGGCACGCTGCAGGGCGCGGAAATCCGTAAGCACAGCGCCTTTGCTGGCCTGGGTAGCGGCCGCAATGGGGAAGACATTGACCACCGCCCCGCGCTGCGGTTGCCGCACCCACGTCACCCATTCGGGAGAATCGAGCACTGGCGTCGTATTCGGCATGCAGCAGACTGAAGTAAATCCCCCCACAGCGGCCGCCGCCGTGCCTGACGCTATGGTTTCTTTATAGCCCTGACCGGGTTCGCGCAGGTGCACGTGAAGATCAATGAATCCGGGGGCGACAACCAGCCCCTGCGCGTCGAACTTTTCATCCGAGCTAGCGCGTATTTTGTTGGGGGGCGCGATTTCGGCCACTTGGCCGTCGCGCAGCAACACGTCCATGACGGCATCAATGCGCGCCAACGGATCAATCACCCGCCCGCCACGAATCAACAACGAATGTGTCGCTTGCTTCACTGAAATTCTTCTCCGCTCGTCACTGAACTTCGTTACCTCGGATTAACACCGGTTTGCGCGGATTCTTTTTGGATGAATCTACGACTCTCATGCGGCTTTCCCCATCGCTCGGGCCAGCACCGCCATGCGCAGAGGCACGCCGTTGTGCACTTCCTCCACGATCACGGATTGCGGGCAATCGGCAACGTCCCAGGTCAATTCCAGCCCGCGAATGATGGGCCCAGGATGCATCAACAGCGCATCCGGCTTCGCCATCCGCAACCGCGCCATGGTGATCTGATAACGCGAAACATAATCGGGTAGGCTGACCTTGAG
>DATJHT010000006.1:0-17621 GCA_035493765.1 Terriglobales bacterium | reverse complement strand
AGTCCGCAATATGCGGGTCAGCGTGTTGATCATCAGTCCGGCGAAGATTAGCAAGACCAGCGACAGCGCAATCTCGGTTACGACCAGCGTATTTCTCGTGCGATGACGCGAAATCGTCGCTGTGCTGTGGGTGCCTTCTTGCAGGCACTCATTCAGATTTGTCCTGACAGCTCGATAGGCGGGGATCAGACCAAAGCCGATCCCGGTCAGAACGCAGGTGGCGAATGTGAACAGCAAAACCCTGCCATCCACCAGGACGCTGGATTGACGCGGAAACCAGAATGGAGCCCACAGGTTGAAGATTCTGACGCTCAGAAAAGAAAGGAGCAGCCCTACCAGTCCGCCGATCAGCGAAAGCAAAATGCTCTCGGTGAGCACTTGTCGGACTAACGTTCTTTTGTTTGCGCCCATCGCCACGCGCACACCCATCTCTTTTCGCCGTCCATCTCCGCGAACCATCAGAAGATTGGCAACATTGACACAGGCTATCAGTAAAACGAATCCCACAATTCCAAAAAGGGTGTAGTACACGCCAGCCCAGTGGCCAAACAGCCGTTTTTGCAAGGGATCAACCCGGACTCCGACATTCTTGTACGTCTCGGGGAAGGTCTGCGCCAGATGCCGTTGTGTCACGTTCATCGCGGCATGCGCCTGTTCAATCGAAACCCCCGGCTTCAACTTTCCGACAGCAACCTCCCACCGCACATCGCCAATACCCGAATCGACGACATTTGACATCCCATGGATTATGTAAACGTCGGGAACTCCGGTGCCGAACAAGTCGAATCCGGGTTCGAGAACTGCCACTATGGGTCCCGCAAATGTGTCTACGTAAATGGTCTGGCCAAGCACCTTAGGATTGCCGCCGAAATGGTGCTTCCAGAACTCGTAGCTGATTAAGACCCCATCTGACCCACGTTGTTCGCTCAAATCGTCATTCGGAATTGCTCCCAGGAACGGTCTGATTCCGAGCATGGTCAGAACTCGCCACGTCATGTGCTGAACGGCTGCCCGCTCGCCGTATCCAGCGCCTGACATCGCCACGATGTCGGGGTGAGAGACAAACTCCAGCTGATCGAAGACATGGTTGTCGGCTCGCCAGTTAACTACGTCGCTATCCGAAACTAAACCGAAACGGCTTCCAGAATCTGGAAAAACGTTCGACACGGCTACCAGTCGGTCGGGATCCGAATAAGGAAGCGGGCGCAGTAGAACTCCGTTGATGACGCTAAAGACCGCGGTGGTGGCACCGATTCCGACGCCCAGTGTAAGAACCGCGACGAGGGTGAAGCCGGGACTCTTGCGCAGTCCACGCGCGGCATAACGAAGGTCTTGGGCGAGTGCTCCGACTGTATTCGTCATGAGTTGTCCGAGTTAACAATCGTCGAACGCGGTAAGTCTATACCCGAACGATCGGTGTCGAGACCTGGCGACGGGCCCAATGTTGAAACCAGGCCATATCTCAAGATTGCGCGTTCCGTTCGCCTTTTCGTGGACGGACGGCCAGCTCGATCGCATTTTTCCAGCCAGATTTTTTATGAATTGGTCGGGACGGGCAGATTTGAACTGCCGACCCCTCGCACCCCAAGCGAGTGCTCTACCAGGCTGAGCCACGTCCCGACGCTGGTTCGACGCTGATGTTCGAACGGGGTTGACTAGCCAAATTCTACACTAGCTAGCGGCGCTTGCGTTTGGCGCGCGCCGGCTTCTCTTCCATCAACGCAAACTGAATCTTCTTTTCCACCGGATCGATGCGGTCCACCAGCACGTGCACTCGCTGCCCTAATCGAAAAATTCGCCGGCTGCGCTGGCCGATAATTTCGCGCGTGCTCTCGTGATAAGTGTAATGGTCATCGGTCAACGAGATGAGCGGCACCAGCCCTTCGACAAACATGTCCGTCAGTTCAACGAAGAAACCGAACTTCGTCACGCTGATTATCAGGCCGTCGAAGTCTTCGCCTACGCGGTCCTGCATGAACTTCGCCTTTTTCCATTCCATCAGCTCGCGTTCGGCTTCGTCGGCTCGGCGCTCGGACAGACTGGATTCTTCAGCGATGGCGTGGAGCTCTTCGAGAGAAATGGGGCCGTCGCCAACCGGCGCAGCCTCGCGTTCGCGGCGTTTCGACCAGGGGGATGCGGTGTCCGCGTGGCTTTCCGTGGAAGAGTGGCGCTTCAGCGCCGCGCCGGCCGGCGCCGGGTGTTGGGCTTTAGCCCCTGAGGCCGAGGTTCCAACCGGCACTTCGCCATCCCACCTCTCTGCCGAATCGCGCAGCACGTCTTTAAGAACCCGATGCACAATTAAATCCGGGTATCTGCGGATCGGCGACGTGAAATGGGTGTAGGTCATCGCAGCCAGTGCGAAATGCCCGAGATTCTCTTCCGAATATCGCGCCTGCTTCAGCGATCGCAACATTAAGTACGAAAGAATCCGCTCTTCCGGCTTACCCGCAATCTTCTCCGTCAGTTTCTGATACATGCGCGGCGTGATGTGCACTTCTTTCGGAATTTCAACTTCCCTCGGGCGTTTTCCGGTGCCATAGTGCGACCGCCTGTCGGTCTTGAACTGCATGCGTTGAATGGGCAGCGCGCCTACGCCTAGCGAGTATCCAAATGTCGCGGCGATGGTTTCGAAGTCATACACCCGCTTGGCATCAGGCTTTTCGTGGATGCGATACAGCGACGGAATGCCTTTCGCTTCCAGATATCCGGCGACACATTCATTAGCCGAGAGCATGAACTCTTCAATGATGCGGTGCGCAATATTCCGTTCCGAGCGCGTGATGCTCTTCATCAGCCCGAACTCGTCAAATTCAATCACCGGCTCCGGCAGGTCGAAATCGATCGAACCGCGGCGTTCGCGTTTGCGGTTGAGAATTCCCTGAAGCTCCCGCATCAGCTCGAAATTCTTTACCAGACCGGTGTAACGCGCCCGCGCCGACTCATCTCCTTCAAGTACCGCATTCACTGCCGTATAGGTCATACGCTCAGCCGATCGAATCACGCCCGGACAGATTTCATATCCGACTATCTCTCCGCGATTATCGATTTCCATGATGCACGACATCACCAGCCGATCTACCTGCGGGCGCAGGCTGCAAATATCGGTTGAAAGCTCGAGCGGCAGCATGGGAATAGCACGATCGGGAAAATAAACGCTGGTGCCGCGCATACGCGCTTCCTCATCGAGCGCCGAGTCCGGCGCAACATATTGCGCCACGTCGGCAATGTGCACATGCAATTCGAAGTTTCCGTTTTCGAGCCGGGTCACCAGAACTGCATCATCGAAGTCGCGGGCCGTCTCGCCGTCGATAGTCACAATGGGGAGATCGCGAAAATCGCGCCGCAGGCGCAGCTCCGCAGAAGAAATGACTGGCTCAATCACCTCGGCTGCGCTCAACACTTCTGCCGGAAAGCGGTGTGGCAAATGATGCTTCCGAATAATGATTTCGACATCGACGCCAAAATCATCTTCGCGTCCCAGAATCTCAATCACCCGCCCGCGCGGGTTCTGCGATGCCGTCGGCCAGTCGGTTATTTCGACGTCCACCACAAGATTTTCGAGGTCGGTCCATCCGCCACGACGGGCAGCCTCTTCACCAAGAACGCGATGCTTGGATTTCGTTGTGCGCCGCCCGTCATAGGTCGCCCGCGAAGAATCTTCGTGCAACGCTCGACCTGCGACCTGCGGCGATTCCTCCGGCATCTCCATCCCTTGTGGGATCACAATCTGCTGGGAGATCTTCGCATCAATTGGCACAACATAGTTTTGCCGCGAGCCGTAGTGAAAAATTCCAACCACCGTCGCATGTGCGCGCTGCAGCGGCCTGATAATGCGTCCTTCGGCTCTCCCGTCCGGGCGCACATTGGTGACCTCGACCAGCACCTGATCGCCATGCATGGCTGGACCAATGGCGGGAGGAGGGATGAAAATGTCCCCCGATAACTGCGATTTCAACGCGCCGCTCACCGATCTCGGATCTGGCATGACAAAGCCAAATCCGTCGCGGTGCACGCTGAGCTTGCCAGTGATCAAATTTTTGCCTGAAGCGGCATGTGGAAGTGCATATCTGTCGGAATCAAATTGAACCAATTGCCCAGACGCAACCAACTTCTGAAGACGTCCTGAAAGTTGCTTGCGCTCGTCGCCGTGCAGCCCCAGTTCGCGTACTAGTTGCTTGTAGCCGGCAGCGTGTTTCGGCTGGCTTTGAATTTTCTTCAGGATGGCGGAATCAGAGAGCATCGAGCTTTGCGTGGTGGCCGCTTCCAATTTGAAGCGCGCCTACAAATTCTAGACTGTCCTTCCGATCCTCGCCTTAGCGGTCTATTGACACGTTTCAATTACGGGTATAAACAGGTGGGGCTTGTACTCGATCGTGGCGGGGCAAAGGAGGCTGTATGCAGCGACGAACGATGTACGTGGTTCCTTTGGCAGCGTTGATTTTGTTGCTGACTTCTGGTGCACAATCGCAAATGCAGATTTATGGAGCCTGGCATTGCGGCAGCGACTATTGCACCTGGGCTAGTGTCCGCAACATGACCGATTTCGATACCAAGAATCACTGGATCATCGATCGCGGAGACGGATCAGGACTGCCGTCGGTCAATCTGGTCATCCTCAGCTTTGTTCAGCCGCTGAAACTACTCAACAAAACCAACGATGCCGGCGATGTGAACGGCGTTCCCGTTGGTATGAATTCTGCGGTCGTCAGCTATTTCACCAGCCACAACATCCGCGTAATGCTCTCAATCGGCGGCATCACTTACACCAGTTTCTGGGACCAGGCGCTCTCGAGCAATCCCACCCAGCTTGGTCTCAATGCTGCAGCGTTGGCCAACAGCCTCGGCGTCGGAATCGAAATCGACTACGAGAACAGCTCCAGTCCGAACCTTACTGGATTGCAGGCTTTCGTGAATGCCTACCGATCACAGATTCCCTACGATGCAACCGGCGCTAATCCCGCAGCGCGACTCACCATTGATCTCGGCGCGGGCGACCAGTGGCTGACCGACATCACCCGCTACGCCACCGCCAACTTTCTGAATAACTCCTCACCAGTCCTCGACTACGCCAATGCTATGGTTCCGAATAAGCAGCCCAACACATCTGGTGCGGAGAGTAACTGGCAGCAGCACATTGACGGCAAGGCAAACTACGCTCCCCCTGTCCCACCGCTCGCGCCAAATCGGTTCACCGGAAGCCTCTACATCGTGACCGGTCACAATCCTGCGCCCGAGTGCAACAACTTCAGTTCGTCGCTCGAAAACAGCACCGGCAGCTACGTTCAAACGGTTGCGCCAAATGGGGCCGGTACCACGCATGGCCTGCTCGGATTCATGTTCTGGGCGGCGGAGTGCCAGGGCACGCACTCGATTTGCACTACTCCGCCGAACACGTGTCAGGCAGGCGTAGGAACAGGAGCGAAGACTTACAATATCCCGTTGCCGATGCCGGCGCTCAGGCAGAACTGACCGCTACATCTTTCAGTCGATGCGATCAGCTCCGCGGTTTAGCTGTCAGTGCAGCCACCGCGGAGTTTTTTTGTTTCGAGAAAAGCCGAGGCTTGTCGCGGGCCCAATGAATGAACAGGTAACCTCCGGATGTTCGTGACTCGCACACTTCACGAGCCGGGCCGCCTGAGATCCCCGATTACTTTAGCCTATTCGCCTCGTAGAGCCAGCATGGGATCCATACTCGATGCGCGTCTGGCCGGTAGTGCAGAAGCTGCCAGCGCGAGCAGCAGAATTGCGATGGCAGAAAGTGCAAGCACACCGGGATCAAACGGGCTTACCTCAAAAAGAAAGGAACGCAACAAGCGGGATGCGGCCACGGCGCCCAGCAAGCCCAACCCACAACCAACACCCGCAAGCCTGGCGCCGGAACTTAGGATAAAGAGGACCATCCCGGAGCGCTGGCAGCCAAGCGCTATACGCACCGCCATTTCCTGTTCGCGCAATGCCACGGAGAATGCAATCACGCCATAGATACCAAGAACACTCAGCAGCACTGCGGCAACGGCAAAAGAGGAAATCAGCACGGTATTGAAGCGTCGGGGCTCCTCGCTCTTGGAGATGGCGTGTTCCATCGTCTGCATCTGATAGAGCGGCAACTGCGGATCGATTTTTCGCACCACTGCACGCATGGTGTTTTCCAACTGTTCCGGATCCATACGGCTGCGCAGAACGACCCAGCCGTCGCTGGCGCTCAGTTCCCCGACAGAGGCGAAAACGCCTTCACTGGCAACCGTCTGCGTTACCGGCTGGTATACCTGTGGTGTTGTCTCCGCGTCGCGCGCTCCCAGCGTGACATCGTCGACTTCGCCCACCACTGTCATCCATGGCGTGAAGGTCTCCGGCAAGCCCCGGCGCAGCCGCTTACCAATCGCGTCCTGCCCCGGCCAGTAGCGCTCGGCCATCTTGCGATTCACGATAGCGACCAGCTGTGAGCTAGCATTGTCCGACTCGTTAAAGACGCGCCCGCGGAGCACACGAATACCCAGCGCTCCAAAGGGATCGCCCTCAACCAGCGATGTCGTCGCCATATTTAACCCTGCGCCCCTGGCAGGAACGTAGCCTTCGACCGTGAAAGAGATACCCCAGTTATTACCCGCGGCAGGCAAAAACGAAGTGATGCCAACCGCAGTCACGGCAGGTAATTGCTCTAAATCGTTCAGCAGAGTTTTTGTGAATTCGTCGATCGCAGATTGCGTTCGATACTGCTGATGCGGCAGAACGTAGAGCGCAGCTAGCGTATTCTCAGGGCGAAAACCCAACTTGACGTCGCGCATCCTTTCGAAGCTGCGCAGCAATAGGCCGGAGGCAGTCAGCAAGGTCAGCGCCACAGCAATCTCCGCCACCACCAGTGCCGAGCGCAACCTTGCGTGGCCGCTGCCCGAGGTGCCGATGCGTCCGCCTTCTTTAAGCGTCTCATTCACACTCGTCCTGATCGCGGCAAATGCTGGGGCCAGTCCGCAAAGGAAGCCAGTCGATAGCGCCAGCCCCAGAGCGAAGAGCATGACCGGCCAGTCCAAGCCAATCTCATTGACGCGAGGTAGCGTTTGCGGCAGCAGACTCACGCCCACCCGCAGAGCAATGGCCGCCAGTGCCAGCCCTAGCGTGCCGCCGGCGATACTCAAGACCATGCTTTCGACGATCGCCTGTCGGAGTAATGTGGCCGCGCGAGCACCCAGGGCGACCCGAACCGCGAATTCTCTTCGTCTGCGGATAGCACGCACCAGCAGAAGGCCCGCCAGGTTTGCACAGACAATCAGCAGAACAACGATCACCGCAAAGAACAACGCGCGCACCATGGGTCGCGCCTGCGCCACTGTATCTTCGTGCAGGAGCGTTACCACCGCGTGAATACGAAGACTGCGCATGTAGGCGGGATAATCACGCATTGTCGCCCGCGCCACTCGCTCCGCATCGCTCTGCGCCTGCTCAATACTAATGCCGGGTTTTAAGCGCCCGACCATGCGAGAGTTCCACGACGCCGCTGCACCTGCCGTAAATTCTGCTGGCTGCAAGCTGAGCGGTAGCCAAAACTCGCTCTGGTTCAGGTGCCCAGGATTGAGGGGAAACTCGAAATCGCGCGGCATCACGCCGATCACCGTGTAGGGCTTGCGGTAGAGAATTATCTTGCTGCCCAGTACATTCGCATTGCCATGAAAGCGGTTTCGCCACATGCCATAGCTCAGCACCACCACTTGCTGGCTTTCATTATCTTCTTGTTGCGTGAACGTACGGCCGAGCAGCGGTGACACTCCCAGAGCGGCAAAGACCTCGCCGCTCATCCGCGTCCCATTAACCGCAACCGGATCGCCCGTACCGGATAGTTCAAACAACCTTCCGCGATAGCCCCCCAGGTGGCCAAAGCTTTGCGTATCGCGCATGTAATTGCGAATGTCGGGAGGGGTTACGCTGGACTGAGCGCAGGACGAGCAATGCGAACCCTCAAGCACATCTCCCAGGACGACCAGACGATCCGGGTCGGGAAACGGTAGCGGACGCAACAGTACTCCCTCGACGATGGAAAAAATCGCCGTCGTCGCTCCGATGCCCACCGCCAGCATCAGGATGGCGGTCACGGTAAAACCGGGAGACTTACGCAGTTGGCGGAGGGCATATCGAATGTCTTGCAGAATCCGGCTCAGCGCTTGAAACCCTCGCTCGTCGCGATGCAGTTGCTTTGCCTGCTCCACACCTCCGTAGGCGAGTCTCGCTGCTCGTCTGGCATCTTCCGGGGTCATGCCCTGGCGCAGATAGTCGTCCTCAAGCAACGTTAGATGGGCATTGATTTCTCGTGCCAGTTCCGCTTCCACTTTGGAGTTCGCGAAAAGCAGGTAAAACTTCAGAAAGATGCGTCGCAGGTGCTTCATGCCTAAAACTCCTCAAGCAAAAGCCGTTCCACCAGAGCCGACATCCTTCTCCACGCCCGTGTTTCCTCCCCTAAGGCTTTCTCCCCCGCCTTGGTGATTGCGTAGTATTTGGCTTCCCGGTTGCTCTCGGTCCTGCTCCAGGTTCCCTTAATCCACCCGTACTGTTCCAGTCGCACTAACGCTGGATAGAGAGTGCCCTGGTTAAGGTTGAGAAGGCGATCGGAGATCTGCTCGAGACGGGTGGCAATCTGATAAGCGTGTTGCGGGCCCATCGTCGCGAGTGTGCGCAAAACGATGAGATCAAGTGTGCCCTGCAACAGCTGGATTGATTCTTTCTCTTTATTAGGCAACCAAGTGGTCTCTTGAAGAGAGCCTACTACGTTTCACTTGGTTGTCAAGTGGACTTCCTGCTAAGTGATCCTTTTGAAGGAGACCTCGCAGAGATGCCGTTTGCCGCGGGCCTTCGGAACCAATCGACAATTGAAATCAGTCTCAGCGCATTCTATGGTTCTGGTTTGGCCGTGGCGGAACTGCCGCGTTTGCCGTATAGGCGAACTTCGGCAACTGACTTTTCCACTCTCGGTCGGCGATACACGGTATCGCTCATAAAAAGTGATCCGGCGCAGCTAAGGCATTGCCCCGAAGAACGCCTCGATCTTGGCCGAAAGTGCCTAGAAATGCACAAAGTATTCCCATTTTCCACAGTACAAATGCTGTCTTGGAGAGTAGAATTTTGTTGGCCATCCGACTGCGGAGCCGGCCCAAATCAACATTTTCCTTAGAGGAAAGGATGTCTTCTCACATGTGGAAGCCTACTAATCAGCCCACGGCACCAGGTCGTCCGACCGAGCCGGAGCGTACCACTACATCAGCGCCGAGCGCTCCTGCGGTAACGGAAACGGCCGCCAGCAGTGCTCCGCGACCCGTTGCGGCCAGCACTGCGGACCAGGCTACCATCGGGAAGTCTCTCGTCATCAAGGGTGAAGTTACCGGGTCCGAGTCGCTTTACATCGATGGCCGCGTCGAAGGCTCGATCAACCTGGCCGGCAACCGCGTAACCGTAGGTCGTAACGGGGTGGTCGCCGCCAACATCAATGCCCGCGAAATCGTCGTGTTGGGCAAAGTCCGAGGCAATCTCACCGCCAGCGACCGCGTTGACATTCGCAGCGATGGCTCGCTCACCGGCGATGTCGTCGCCGCGCGTATCTCAATTGAAGACGGCGCCTTCTTCAAAGGCGGGATCGATATCCGCAAAGCCGGACAACAGCCCGGGCAAAAGCCCAACGGCGAAGAGAAATCTTCGTCAACGGTCGCTTCAGAAGCAGTCGCCGCCCGCGCATAGTCGTCCAAAATCCATCTCGCGTCAAATAGCGCTCCTCCCTGTAGGGGCGCTGTTGTTTTGCCCAAAAACGACGCTCTGATCCTAGATATTCCCCTACGCCGTACAGGTTTTCCGGAATCCCGGTTCTTACAACTGTCGCATCCAACCAACTCGGAAGGAGGCTCTTGATGGCTCTTCAAGAATTGGTCCCACAGGTGCGGGCAGTCACCCCTATTCCAGCAGTTCTTCCGGCTCGAACCGACCGCGACGGCAAAGCTGTCCTGAACACTGTCCTGCTCTCCATTCCTGAGCATGAATTCTCGCTGTTGCGGCCGTCTTTGGAACCGGTGCCGTTGCCGCGATACCAGATTCTTTACGACCAGTCGGGCACCATTGAATACGCTCATTTCCTGAATAATGGAATGATTTCGCTCGTGGTCATTACCGGCGACGGACGAAGCGTCGAAGTCGGAATTTGTGGACGGCAGGAATTGGTGGGAGCATCGTTGACTTTTGGCGTGACCTACGCCGCCATGCGAGCAATTGTTCAATTACCAGGCAACGGCCTACGAATATCTTCTGGTGTTCTCGCGGACAAAATAGACAGTTGCCCTGGTCTCCGCCGCATGGCAGAACGTCTGTTGCTGACCCAACAGTTGCAGGTTGCGCAGCTTGCGGCGTGCAATCGTCTGCATGAGGTAGATCAAAGACTGGCACGCTGGTTATTGATGTGCCAGGACACAGTTGATTCTGTCCGCCTTCCGCTCACGCACGAGTTCATCGCGCAGATGTTGGGAACCGGCAGGCCCACGGTGACCATCGCCGCAGGCGTCCTTGAACGCGCCGGTTTGATCGAGAACACTCGTGGCGCAGTGCAGATCACAAACCGCAAGCGACTCGAAGACGCTGCGTGCGAATGCTACGGAGCGATTCAGACTCTCCGCTCCGGACTCGTGATGCAGTAACCATGTGCTGACCGCAGTTCGCTGCCGAACAGACACACTCGCATGCTCGCGAATAGCCTACGCCAAACGACTGTCCCAGTCTGGGCTAGGCTCGTGGCTTTCGTCTCCAAAATTGAATTCAGCGCGGGCTTGTAAGAGGAGCACGTTTGGAACGTACGCATGTTCGAAAAGAGGTAGAGCGCTCGGAAACGCGGACCGCCGATGGTAGACCAGTACAGAACCAAATTCTGAACTCCATTCCTGAATCTGAATTTATCCTGATCAGCAGTAACCTGGAGTTTGTCGAGTTGCCACACCGCCTCATTCTTCACGAGGCGGGAGAGAGGATATTGTTCGCCTACTTTCTGAACCAAGGCATGGCATCGCTGGTTGTTCTCACTAGCGACGGGCGTAGCGTTGAAATTGGCGTGGTCGGACATGAGGGGATCGTCGGAACCCCACTCGCAGTCGGATTGCATCGCGGGCCCTACCGCAGCATCATGCACATTCCGGGTAGCGGATTCCGCCTGAAAGCAGAGCTTCTCGAAGAAAAATTTTTGTCCGAAAGTCCGCAGTTGAGGCTGTTGCTAAGCCGCTACATCCTGACGCAGGGATTACAAATCGCACAGATTGCGGCCTGCAACCGGTTGCATGAGATAGAGCAACGTTTGGCTCGATGGCTCCTTATGTGCCAGGACCGGGTGGACTCCGAATACCTGCCGGTCACACATGAGTTTCTGGCCCAGATGCTCGGCACGGGACGTCCCAGCGTGAGCCTTGCGGCCGGAATTCTGCAGAAGTGCGGCACTATTGAAAATTCGCGCGGCGCGGTAAAGATTTTAAATCGGCCCGAACTCGAGGCCTCAGCCTGCGAGTGTTACCGGGCAATCCAGCAGTTTAACCGCACGCTGACCGCCCCCGAAAACGGCTGATTTAGCTCTCGCTTGGCTGAGCGACGACACCCGCCGCTTCACGCCTTCGCCGCATTCCCCGTAAATCGCTCGGCAATGTCGATTTCGTGATCCATAAACCGAGGGCGACAGCTCCGGCCCAGGTAATTGTCGTCAGCCCAAAGGTCTTCAGATCGGCGATCCGGCCGCCTTGCAGAACAATCAGGCTTCCAACGCGCATACTCAAATAGCCTGCGAACACGGCTGTTGCCAAAGCCTTTCCGATTTCTTTCCAGTCTAGTGCGCGAACCGAAACCAGCTTGCGATGATGCAGCAACAACGCCATCGCCGAGCAATTCGCAATGATCCCCAGATCGGAAGCGACTACCAGGCCCACCGTGGAAAATGCGTTGAATAGCGCTGCATAGATCGGCAGCGATACCAGCGTAATCACGCTGCTGGCGATCATCGGAGTCAAGGTGTTTCCGGCAGCATAAAACGCGCGGGAATAAAGTCCTTGCGCGGCCCAGAATGCGAGCGAGAGCGCAAACCAGGAAAAATATATCGCTGTCGCCTCTGAATCCGAAAAGTGCAAGTGTCCGCGCCGGAAAACCAGATCAACCAGCGGCAATGATGTCGCAACCATCAGGCTGCAAACCAGCAGCGCCACTGCAATCACCCGCTGAACCGAAATATTGACCGTACTTGAAAACTCTTCCAGTCGCCGTTCTCCGAACAGCCGTGCGAAGAATGGCAACGACGCCTGGCTGACGGCTTGCCCTAACACGGCAATGGGAACTTGAAACAGCCGCCGAGCGTATGTGAGCCGGGTAATGTCGCCGACAGAGCCGGCAGCGAAGTGCCTCTGGATCCACTCATCCGCGGTCACCAGAGACACGCCCAGCATCAGAGGAATTGAAAGCCGGATCCATTCGCGAAAAGCCGGATTGCCGATATCAAACGAAATACGGAAATGAATGCCTGCGCGCGCCGCTCCAATCGCGTTAATCAAAAAAATTCCTAGAAAGCATCCTGCTACTCCCCCGTAGGCGAGAGCCGAGATTCCAAGATGCCGCGAAAACAGCAGCCCACCCAGAATAATTCCGCCGCTATAGAAAAGTGGACCAATGGCCGGCAGCAGAAACATGCGCCGGGTTTGCAGAACAGCCGACGCGACTCCGCCAACGTAGAAAAACAATTGCGCCGGTAGCAGAATCCGGCAGATATGAACGCATAATGCGAATTCGTCCGGGTTGAATTTTCCGAACATCAGCCGATTGAGCTGCGGCGCAAAAATTTCGGCCAGCAAAATGCCGATACCCAGCACCACCGACATCACGGTGATCACCACAGAAAACGTCTTCTGCGCGTCCTCTTCCCGCTTTTCCGCCAAAAACCGCGTGTAAATAGAAATAAAAGTGATCGACGCAGTTCCCCCGGCGGCAAGGTAGTTGACCCAATCAGGAATGGTGAATCCTGCGTTATAAGCGTCGGTGACTGCGGTCGCCCCGAACGCCCATGCGATGTACATCTCCCGAAGAAAACCGACCAGCCGCGACAGCATAATGGTCGTAACCAGGAGAATGGTGGCCGAGAACGCCGTGTGCTGGTGCGAAGGCCGGAATAGCTTGAGAAAGCGACGCAAATTAGGCTGCGGGGCGGGCTTCGGAGTCTCTGAGGTCACTTGGGAAGACGCCTGCATTCAGGCCGATTCTACACGGAAAAATCCGGCGTCCCGGACGTGGATCGTAGCAGCACAGGTTCTCTGTTCCCGCCCCATCCCGCCAGGCTTGGAGTATGAACCTTAGCACCATAGGATCGAAGCCTTACAATCGTCGAAAATTTCCTGTAGAAGCCAGCAACTCTTTTTTGACAGGCCGAATCAATAGGTCGGATAATCCCCAACGTGCCACTTCAAACCAGCACAACCGACACGCCAGGTTCGGCTCTGCTACGGCGTTCGTTCCGTAAGAGCTTCCCGCCCGCAGTGCGCGGGGAGGGCGTTTATCTCTGGGACGCACAGGGCAAGAAGTATCTGGATTTCTCCGGGTCCGCTGTAGTGAACTTCATCGGGCATGGCAACGCCGAGATCGTTTCAGCCATGACTGCGCAGGCCCGTTCGCTGGAGTTCGTTCATGGCAGCCAGTTCAGTACTCCCATTGCGGAAGAATACGCCCAGTCGCTCCTCGATTTCGCCGGACCAAACTTCCGCGGCGGCGCGGTTTACTTTACCAGCGGCGGATCGGAAGCCATTGAGGCCGCACTGAAGCTGGCGCGGCAATACCAGGTCGAAATTGGGAATTTCAGCCGGTCGGAAATCATCAGCCGCAATCAGAGCTACCACGGTGCGACCCTGGGCGCGGTTGCGGTTTCGCGCAACAAGAAACGCCGGGAAATTTACCGGCCTATGCTGAGGGAATTCACCAGCGTCCCCGCCCCATATTGTTATCGCTGCGCTTACGATTGCAGTGATGGTTGCGCGAATTGTGGCCAGGAATACGCGCTCGAAGTAGAAGCTGCAATCGCCGCATCTGCGGGGAAGATTGCAGCTGTCATTCTTGAGCCAGTCAGCGGCGCCACCCTGGGCGCCGTGGTCCCTCCGCCTGGCTATCTCGAAAGGGTAGCTGAAATTTGCCGTCGGAACGAAGTCCTGCTCATTGCCGATGAAGTCATGACTGGCATGGGCCGCACCGGGCGCAACTTTGCCGTGGACCACTGGGGAATTGCTCCAGACATTCTGGTCACCGCCAAAGGCCTTTCCAGCGGATATGCCCCTTTAGGCGCAATCATCATTTCGCATAACGTGGTTGACGCAATAGCGACCGGAACCGGCTCCTTCATTCATGGCTTCACTTACAGCTCGCATCCCATTTCCCTGTCTGCAGGAAATGCAGTACTCGCGCACATCAAGCGGACAAACCTGGTCCAAGCCGCGGACTCGGACCGTCCAGGCAGCACCGCGTACCAGTTGAAGAACGCACTTGCCGATCTTCGAAACTTCCCTGTCGTGGGCGAGGTCCGTGGAATTGGGCTGCTCTGGGCTGTGGAGTTCGTTTCCGATCAAACATCGAAGGCGCCTTTCCCATCTGAAAGAAATTTTGCCGCGCAGGTCGCGCAAGCTGCTGTGGATCGCGGATTGCTTGTCTACCCGGTGCAAGGATGCGCCGACGGCGATTGCGGCGATCACATCCTGGTCGCACCACCGGCAATCATTTCCTCCGAGCAGATCGCCTGGGCGGTTGAGCAACTCGGGGCTGCGATTCAGGAAGCAGCGGCTCATTCCTGAATTTCCGCTTACATCACCATCCCGCCCTCACCCTTCAGCCTTTCTGCCTGATAATGCGTGATGAGCGCGTCAATTACCGGCTGAAGTTTGCCGTCCATAGTTTCAGGAAGTTGATGAATTGTAAGCCCAATGCGGTGGTCAGTTATGCGGTTCTGCGGGAAATTGTAAGTGCGAATCTTCTCGCTGCGGTCTCCGCTGCCGACCATGGACTTGCGCTCTTTCGCCAGCGCCTCCTGCTGCTTCTGCATCTCGACTTCATAAAGACGCGAGCGCAGAACACGCATGGCCTTTTCACGGTTCTTAATTTGCGACTTTTCGTCCTGGCAACTGACGACGGTATTCGACGGAATGTGCGTTATGCGGACGGCGGAATAGGTCGTGTTCACCGACTGCCCGCCGGGCCCGGATGAACAGAAGGTATCGATGCGCAGATCTTTGGCGTCTATCTTGATGTCCACGTCTTCAGCTTCTGGTAGCACCGCAACGGTGATCGCCGAAGTGTGAACGCGTCCTTGTTGCTCGGTTGCAGGAACACGCTGCACGCGATGCACGCCGCTCTCATATTTCAGCCGCGAATAGACGCCTTTGCCTTCAATGAGCGCAATTACTTCTTTCAGTCCACCTGCCGCGGATTCTGAAGTTGAAAGCACTTCTACTTTCCATCTCTGCGACTCGGCGTAGCGATCGTACATCCGAAACATTTCCGCCGCGAAGAGCGTGGCTTCGTCTCCACCAGTCCCGGCGCGAATTTCGAGGATGACGTTCTTTTCGTCGTTGGGATCTTTGGGCAGGAGCAGGAATTTCAGCTCCTCCTCAATAACTGAAACTCGCGGCTCGAGTTTCGCCAGCTCTTCCTCCGCGTAGGCGCGCATCTCGGGATCTTTTTCTTCGGCGAGAACGGCTTTGCTTTCGGCGATGCCTTTTTTCAGGTCTTTGAACTCGCGGTATTTTTCGACGATGTCCGCAATCTCGCTATGGGCCTTGGCAGTTTTCTGGTATTTCGCCGAGTCGCCGATAATCTCGGGCGACGATAGCGCCTGCGTCAACTCTTCGTACCGGGCTTCGATTTGGTCTAGTCGTTCAAACATAGTGGGCAGCGGCCAGTGATCAGTGGCCCGTCACTTTCATAAATTTTGTTGTAAATGGGAAAGAAAAGCGAGATATTTTTGCGGCGGCCCCGCTAGGCAATTACCAACTCACCGCCGCGCTCTTTTTCCAGGGCCATCGCCTGGTCCAGGGCCGTAATCGCGCAGATCGCCTGCTCATCCGATGGGGGCTGCGTCGTAACTCGCTGCAGCCACAGGCCAGGGGCGGTCATCACTGCGAACAAGGATTTGCGATGTTTCGCCGCGAAGCGAATGATCTCGTACGAAACACCGGTGATCACCGGCAGCAACGCGATACGAATGCCAAAGCGAGCCCAGAACGTATGCACCGGGACCAGCATGTAAACGAACATGGAGATGATCATCACCGTCATCAGGAAGCTGGTACCGCAGCGCGGATGAAATGTGGGATATTTCTGCACAGCGGGAGTGCTAAGCGGATCACCGTTTTCGAAGGCAAAAACAGTTTTATGTTCGGCCCCGTGGTACTGATACACGCGCCGAATGTCGCCAAGCAGCGACGTCCCCCAGATGAATAGAAGAAACAAAGCCAGGCGAATCACGCCATCGACCAGGTTGAAAGTAATCTGCCCGCCGAGCGCCGGGTGCGATTTCTTCAATTCGGTCGCAGCCAAAAGCGGCAGGTACTTGTACATGAAAATGAAGAATCCGACGGAGATGGCGATATTCACCGCCGCAATCCATCCGCCGATCTCAAACTTTTTCTTCGGGACCTCACCAGATTCGTCTTTCTGAATTTCGCCGAGTTGGATGTTCGCGGAAAACCGCAGCGCCCGGAACCCAAGCGTCATCGCGTGACCAAGCGTCATCACCCCGCGGACGACCGGCCATCCCATCCATTTGTACTTTTCTGACAGACGTTCCAGCGGCTCACTGTGCGTGGAAAGCTCGCCTGAAGGCTTGCGGCACGTGATGGCCCAGGCATGGGGGCTGCGCATCATAACGCCTTCGAGCACCGCCTGTCCGCCGACCAGCGTCTCTTCGCCGCCTTCGAGAGCGGGCAGGAGTTGAATGGCCACCAAAAAGCGCCACAATGTCCGTAAAAACTGCATAAATATTGGATGTTCCCCGGGGCAGAATTGTTCCAGAAATAGGGTAGCACAGGGCCGGAAGTGGTCGCCGTCACAGGGCACAGCCGCCCACCCGGTTGTGTCTTTCCTGGTTGCTCCTGGATATCGAGGGCCAGTGCCTGGGAAGGGGTCAGCCTGCGGCCTGCACCGGATGACCCACGAATTTAAAATCAGTATTCATGCTCCGCTTCGCCCAAACAGCTGACCGTATCGCATCCACCACCAAGAAGTTGGAAAAAACAGCGTTGTTGGCCGAATATTTCAGGTCCGTGCTGATAGAGGAAGCGGCGGTAGCCGCCGTGTTCTTTTCGGGCCGACCATTTCCCGCATGGGAGGAAACCACGCTCCAAGTCGGTGGAACCCTGTTGTGGCGAATCGTGGCGGAGCTCTCCGGCCGGTCGGAGAGCGCACTTACCGCCGCTTACCGCGAGCATGGGGACCTGGGTGCCGTAGCGGGTACGGTGCTGCCGGATCGCAAGCAGGACGATCGGCCACCCAGCGCGATTCAGAAACAGTTCCGCGATCTAGCTGCGGCCCGCGGAGCAGCTGCCAAGGCGGCTCTTGTCCGCCAACTTCTCAGCGAAATTTCGCCGCTCGACACCAAATAC
>DATJHT010000005.1:0-10904 GCA_035493765.1 Terriglobales bacterium | reverse complement strand
GGGCCGCAGCGCGATGGACAAGCGGGAGCGAATTTCTGTTTCTGCGTTTGTGAAAGGACGGCGCTGGTACGCGAAAAGGCTGCTGAATGTCCAGCCATTTCCTAACACTCGAGAAGCCAGCCGAGCGCTGATTCAAAACTCCCAGCGACTCATTGAGGAGAGCCGCGTCGCCATCACGAAGACAAAGAACCTTCTCGCATTTTCCCGCGATCCGCAAAAATTTGTGAACTAAGGCCGAGTTTGCGGGGCGAGAAGCGCTTCCGCTTTCTGTCGAACTCCAGTTTTAAGCCGATCATCGGCGCTGATGCTGCGCAAAACCGCAGCGATAGCCTGCAATTCTCGCGCACTGCGGCCCTGAGCGTTCGCTTGTAGCCGATCCAGTTCGCTGCCTAGACGCCCGTCCTGATGCTCGTGGAAGTAGGAGAGTCGGCGGCCGAATTCCAGGGTGACCGAAATTTCCTCGAAGACCGACGTGAGTTCGTTTATCTCGGAATCCGACGAGGAGCTATAGGTTATCTGGTGACGGATGGTTGAATCGTGATAGGCGAGAGTCCGCACGCTGCTCGCCTGCGGTGAACTAACAACTTGCTGTGCCCTATCGCCGAAGTAATCCAACTGCCGGGCAACATTAAATGTGACCCTCCGGGTACGGTCGCTCACCTGAAATTCAAGCGTGTAGGGAACGCCGGTTTTTTCGATGGAATCGGGCGCGGACTGGTACGTCGCAGTGCCGGTGGAATCAATCGCTATGGAATAGTAGGAAGGATCGGCCGCCCACAGCACGGAAGTAAAGATCACGGTTGGGAAACGAGATCCGCTTCTGGTGTGCAGTTGCGGATTCTGCGCAACCAGCGCAGGAAAAAATATCAGCAGGAAGCCGGTCAGCGCCGGCAGGCGCAGGAAAGAAGCTTGTATCATCCAGTGTCTTTGAAGGATATCGAAAAATGTGAATGTACGCGATGTGAGGCCAAGTAGAAAGTGCACCTCACTGCCGGGCTTCGACTAGCAAGAATCTCCAAAAGTTTGATAGGCTCTGAATGGTGGGAATTTCCTGATTACCGCAGCCTACCCCTGCAATGTTGGGCGCTTAACTCAGCGGTAGAGTGCCATCCTCACACGGTGGAAGTCGTAGGTTCAAATCCTACAGCGCCCACCATCTTTTCAGGTCCTCTCTGTTATAGCCCATGCTTTCCTCGCCAACGCTCAAGGGCGTCCCTGGCCGATACCTATCTGACAGACACATTGCACCAATGCTTCTACAGCATGTCTGGTATCGAACTAATATGCGGGTTTAGATAACATCCGCGTATTGGGTATTTGTGAATCGGCGGTTAGCAGATCGAATACGCGAATTATGTGCTCTCGCGACGGTGGCCCGATGGGACGACGAGCGCGAACTGATTCTCTCGGAACTCAAAGCTGCCCTGCACGAGCATGCGGAGCGACTGAAAAAGACGGCTGTGCAGAAGTTGGTCACCCAAGAAGAAAATACTCCCCCTGAAAGACGCATCGCCTGAACGCCTGGCGCATCTTGGCGCGTTCGAATCTCTCGTTGTGTATTACACCTGACAGTCTGTACTCCCTCACTATGCGTAACTTGCGTATCAGAGAAGAGATTCTTATGGGCCAAGTCGAAGAGTGGAAAATTCTGGCGGAAGAGGCGGTACAGGAGCAAGACCCAGAAAAATTCATGGACATTATCGAATCGCTGACCCGCGCGCTGGAAGACCGCGATCTGCGCAAAAGTCGGCCAAACCAACCAAATCAGCGCGGAGCAGCCTGATTTCTATCTCGCGAATGAGGGATTTGCTTCATTCTAGAGTTCAGGCTCGCTTGCGAACAGCCTTTGACGCCGTCTTCCGTCGCGGTTTAGCAATCAGGTCAGCAAGTTCGATCTTCTTGGCCGAGCGCCACAGCCTCTCCAGATCGTAGTACTTGCGCGCAGAACCGGAAAAGATGTGGACCACAAAATCCACATAGTCAATCAGCACCCACTCGGCTTGCCTGTAGCCCTCAATATTGTTCGGATAAACCCCGTTGCGCTTGAGGCGCAGTTCGACTTCATCAGAAATAGCCTGAATCTGGCGAGGATTTGTCCCGCTGCAAATGACAAAGTAATCGGTGAAAGCGCCGGAATTTTTCTCGAGCTCCAAAATGGTGAGCTCTTCGGCTTTTTTCTCGTTACAGGCGCTGATGGCTTCGGAAATCTGGGATTTCAATTCGTTTTTTTTCATTAAAAGTCATTGGTCGGAAGGCTGGCTGTGGACCTTGCCCTGATTCACTTACCGTACAGCGCTTCCTTCTTTATGTATTCTTCCACACTTTCTGGAACAAATTTTCTGATAGGGCGCTTGGTTGCAACCGCCGCCCGTATGGCAGTAGCGGAAATATTCTGATTGATGTCGTCCAGCAAATGAAGAGTGACTCCCGGAAGCACAAGATCTCCCCTGGCTGGCTGCCGGGCGAAAGGCTTCGTGATCTCTGATCGCGGACGCAGCTTTTCCGGAAGCGCAGTGGCCACATCCGCCAGCGAATATCCTGGGCGGCTGGCGATGATGAATTCACATTCGGCAAACAGAGCTTCAGGCTCCCGCCATTTCGCGACGTCTTTGAATGCGTCAATACCAATCAAAAAAAATAGACGATCGCTTTTTCGTAATGCGCTTTTCAGCTTTCTGACTGTGTCGATACTGTAGCTGGGCGCCGAGGTCGCACTCGCTTGCGCGCTTTTCTTGCCATGCACCACGAATTCCCCAGGGGCTTCGAGCAACGACGGTACAAACGCTTTTTCACCTTGGGTCGCTAGCGAAGTCATAGCATAGCGGTGAAAGTAAGAGGCTGCCGGCTGGGATGTTTTGTGCGGAGAAATATTTGCGGTGACGAAATTAATGATTCCAAGCTGATAACGTTCGCGGGCCGCCTGCGCGAGCGCGAGATGCCCTTTGTGAATGGGATCGAAGGTTCCGCCGAAAAGGCCGATATTCATTCAGCTTGCTATCTTCTCAGAAGTTGCTGAGTGCGTCACGAAGCCACAATTTCCGGGGCAGCCGTGTGACGTATCTCTTCGACCTTCTGGGCAATCGCATAATTCAGCTTCTCAATGCCTTCGCCAGTAACCGCCGAAATCGGAAATAGTACCAATTCGTGTGCTTTCGCGTAACGCTTCAGTTTGCTGAGCTTAGCCTTGTTGGCGACGTCGCACTTGGATGCAGCAAGGATCAGTGGCTTAGTCTCAAGACCCGCGCCAAAGCTGGCGAGTTCTTCCATGATGATTTCGAAATCCTTGACTGGATCAGGTCGGCCGCTCCCGTCTGAAACATCAACCAGATGCACCAGCAAACGAGTGCGTTCAATGTGGCGCAGGAACTGTGTTCCGAGGCCGGCACCGGTATGCGCGCCCTCGATAAGTCCCGGGATGTCCGCCACTACGAAGCTGATTTCGTGCGGCGGCTCCCCGACCATTACGACTCCCAGGTTTGGTTGCAAGGTGGTGAACGGGTAGTCCGCAATCTTGGGCCGAGCAGCGGAGATGCGCGAGATCAGTGTGGATTTGCCGACATTGGGATACCCGACCAGGCCGACATCTGCGAGCAGCTTTAGTTCGAGGCGCAGCGCCCGCTCTTCGCCGGGACGCCCGTCTTCGTGCTCGCGCGGAGCTTGATGGGTGGATGTTTTGAATTGCGCGTTGCCGCGTCCACCGCGTCCGCCACGCGCTATCACGATCCGGTCGTCGGGATGAGAGAAGTCGTGCACCTTCTCACCCGTTTCAGCGTCGTAAACGATGGTGCCGACGGGGACCTTAAGCAGAACGTCCACGCCTTCTCGTCCGGTCCGGTTCGAGCCTTCGCCGTGACGGCCTCGCTGAGCCTTGTATTCCGGATTGAAGCGAAAATGGACGAGAGTGTTGTGACGCTCGCTCGATTCCATGATCACGTCGCCGCCCTTGCCGCCATCGCCACCAGAAGGACCACCGCGCGGAACGAATTTTTCACGGCGAAAGGCCAGGCAGCCATTGCCGCCGTCTCCGGCCTTTACACGAATCATTGCCTCATCTATGAACATGGTGAGCTGGATCGATTTAACGCCAGGCTAGGCAGTAGTGGCGCGAAACCGCGTGAAACCTGTGCAGATCCAGTATATCGATGAAAGGGCGGTCGTATCGTCGATGGCCAGGCCAAGACAATGAAAAAGCCGCACATGAAAATATTGCGGCCGGGCAGAGTAGCAACATTCAGTGCAGCAACTTTCGCGATATTCTCCAGCCCAGTCAGCTGGGCTTGGAGGCCGCGTCGTAAACCGGACACTCGGGCGCCGATCCAAATGCAGGGTAGTCCCACGCAGCGGTAATTTCGTTCAGATCGAGCACGGAAAAATCATCGTGTACTCGCAGGCCAGCTTGCTGTATCGCATCGATGGCACGATCGAACTGATGGGCTCGCAAGATTACAACTGCCCCGCGCGTGCTGTTGAGGTCCCGAGCCACAGCGTGCGGCGCGAATGACGTGCCGTTACGCAGTGCGCGTGCAAGCGGGTTTGGTTGATAGTTCAGCTCACGTGCCGCGGCAACAATGCGGTCACGAGTACTTTGAGGAATGCGATCCGCGGCGCGAGTGTTGTTCAGGACGGCGGAGATGGTCCCGGCAGTCAAGCCGAGATGGTCCGCGACCGTCTTAAGAGTGACTCTGCCGACTTTGCCATTTAGGTTTTCGTTTTCCATGCGTGTCCCTTCATTTCAGATTTGGCTTCTGGGACAACGAGGTCGAAAGCGACAGAGCAGGTGGTCCAACTGCGCGGCGTCATGGCAGCAGCTACTTCCCATACTTTTTCAAATGCCGCTGTGGAAGTCCAATTCAAAAATTCTATGATGTCCATGGGAAGCCGCGAAATAAACATGCCTTGTACGCCTAGGCGACGGAAGGTGACTTTTGTTCGATGAGAGTTTCGAGCAGTTGCTGCAACTGTTCCAGTAGCTCGTGCGCGTTAAGCCCTTTTGCAAGAAACTTCAGCGTGCCGTCGGGAAGAAATTGTGCGCCGCGATGCGAAGAAACGAATTTCGCCAACCGTACAGGATCAACCGGAGCATCCTGCCGAAACTTCACGCTGACGAGGTCGCGCTTGCGTTCAATTCCGGTCACACCGGCGTCGAGCGCCTGTAGTCGCAAAGCAGCGTAACGAAGCAGTTGTTGTACAGGGCTGGGTGGATCACCGTAGCGGTCGCGCAACTCGGCTTCGACATCGGAAAGCTGGCGCTCGGTTTCAACGCCGGCAATTCTCTTATACATGCGCAGGCGCTGATTTTCTTCGAGAATGTAGTCGGCGGGAATGCGGATGTTGAGGCCGAGATTGAGTTGGGCTTGAGGCTGCGGTTCAGTTTCGCCCTTCAGTTCGCGCATGGCCTGCTCAAGCATCTGCGTGTACAGATCGAAGCCCACGGCTTCGATGTGGCCGCTTTGTTCGCCGCCCAATAGATTGCCTGCGCCGCGAAGTTCGAGGTCGAGCGCGGCGATTTTGAAACCTGCGCCGAGATCAGAAAACTCTTTCAGTGCTGCCAACCGCCTACGCGCGATGGGAGTGAGTTCGATATCGGCAGGCACGAGCAGATAGGCGTATGCCCGGCGATTTGACCGCCCCACGCGGCCGCGAAGTTGATAGAGCTCCGAGAGCCCGAGGCGTTCCGCGCGGTTGATCAGAATCGTGTTGCAAAGCGGAATATCGAGTCCGTTCTCGATGATGGTGGTGGCAACCAGGATGTCGGCTTCGTGATGCATGAATTTCAGCATCACTTTTTCAAGTTCACCTTCGGACATTTGTCCATGGCCGACGATGATCCGCGCTTTCGGCGCGAGTGCCTGCAGCTTGGCCGCAATCTCCCAGATGGTATCCACACGATTGTGCACGAAATAAACCTGGCCGCCGCGTTCGAGCTCCTGCTCGATCGACGAGCGAATTAACTTCTCATCCCAACTTGCGACCACGGTCTGAATGGCGATGCGATCTTTCGGAGGAGTTTCGATCACACTCATATCACGCAGTCCCACCAGCGACATGTGTAATGTGCGTGGAATCGGGGTGGCCGACATGGTAAGCACGTCCACTTCCTTACGCATCTGCTTGAGCCGCTCTTTGTGGCGAACTCCGAAGCGTTGCTCTTCATCCACAATCAGAAGACCGAGGTCGGTGAACTTCACGTCTTTCGAGAGCAGCCGGTGCGTTCCAATCAGGATGTCAACTTTGCCGGCTTCCACCCGCTGCAGGATTTCCTTCTGCTGCTTGGCAGAGCGAAAGCGGCTGATCATTTCAATGGTGACGGGAAACGCGGCGAAACGCTGCTTGAAAGTTTCGAAATGTTGGAATGCAAGAACCGTCGTCGGCGCCAGCACCGCGACTTGCTTATTGTCATTGATGGCTTTGAACGCGCCGCGCATTGCCACTTCCGTTTTACCGTACCCGACGTCGCCGCAGAGAAGACGATCCATAGGCTGCGACGATTCCATATCGCGTTTTACATCTTTGATTGCCTGTCCCTGATCTTCCGTCTCGCTGTACTCAAAGGCATCTTCAAATTCGCGCATCCATTCGTTGTCCGCGGGGAAGCTGTGGCCCTGGGCTGCGCGGCGTTGAGCGTACAGCTTGAGCAGTTCTTCGGTCATGTCCTTCATGGCCTTGCGCACGCGGGCTTTGGTCTTTGCCCACGTCGCACTGCCAAGATGGTTCAGTACCGGCTTTGCACCCTCTGCCGAACGATATTTCTGGACGAGGTCAAGGCGCGTCAGCGGCACATAGAGCCTGGCCGCATCGGCGTATTCCAAGACCATAAACTCGGCGTTGCCGTCGCCCTGATTGATTTCTTTCAGGCCCTGATACTGGCCAATGCCATGTTCCACGTGGACGACGTAGTCGCCGACCTGCAGATCGCGAAAATCGGAAAGGAATGCGGCCGTTTTCGATCTCTGGCGTTGCGGCCGCGAGGTCACAGACTCGGATTCGTCGAATAAATCACGCGTGCCGAAAATCGCCAATCCGGCCTGAGGCAAGATCATTCCATCCGGTATGTAGGCCCTGACCAATGTTGCAGTCAGTACTTCGCCGGCAAAGTAGGAAGTTTCGTCGGCATAGCTTTCACTTCCACGAGTGCGCGTGCCCAGGCGAAAAGAGACTCCGTACTCGGTGAAGAAGTCCGCCAGTCGTTCGAGTTCACCCATGTTCGGCGCAACCACCATGACGCGGCGGTTTTCGGCCACGTGCTTTTTCACTTCTTCGAGCATGGCTGGAATCGAGCCGTGAAAGCGAGGACTCGGCTGCGATTGCAGTTCCACAGTTTCTGCGTCGCCGCGTGCGATGCCGAGGTGTTCGAGATCAGCGCCCGCGACCGCCGTAGCTCTCTCCCACCATTCATCCGGTGGAAGGTAAAGGTCTGACGGGCGGACCAAATTGCCAATACCACTGCGCTCGTGCGCCTCTTCGATCTTTGCCCATGCAGATTCCATTTCGCTCTGCAAGAGATCAGGCTCGTCGCAAATGAGCAATGCAGTTGTCATCAAATCGACGATCGTGCCGCTTGCGCCTGCGACCGGGGCATAAAATTCCCAGCCCGGAAACACAGTCACGCCGCCGGACCGAACCGATGCTTCGATAATTTCCTCAGAACCGCTGATGCGCTTCCCGGAGAGCCGCGCGTGAATTGCACCGAGAACTCCTTCACTGACCGGTGTCTCGGAGAGTGGCAGCAAGGTGATTTCATCAGCCGGCGAGGAAGAGCGTTGGGTGCCGGGATCGAACTTGCGAATGGATTCAACTTCGTCGCCGAAGAGTTCGATGCGAACCGGCCGCTCCGATTCCGGTGAATACACGTCCAGGATGCCGCCGCGCAGCGCGTATTCGCCTGGCATTTCAACGACGTCTGTGGACGTGTATCCGACGGAGTTCAAATGTGCAGTCAGATTAGCTGTGTCCACCGTCTCACCGCGTCGGATGATGCGCGCAATTCCAGAATAAAATTCGGGGCGACCCAGCAGTGACGCCGCAGCTACAATTGGAACCAGCACGATCGAGGCCTCTCCCGTTGCGATCTTCCAGAGTGCGATCGCGCGTTGCTCTTGAATTTCGGGATGAGGGGAAAGATTCTGGAACGGCAGCACGTCGCGATTGGGGAGACCTACGATGCTTTCCGATTTTGCGCCGCCGATCAACTCGCAAAATGCCTCTAAGACCGGCAGAGTTTCTTCTAATTCTTCATTGTTGCGAAGGACTACGATGAGTGGACGCTGGACGGCTTTTTGTAGTTCCGCAATCAGGAGAACTTTGGCCGAAGGGTTGAGTCCAGAAACACGGATCCGCCCCGTGTTCACTCGAAGGTGGGAGACAACACGCGAAAAGGACGCAAGCTTTTCCACGTCCGCAAAAAAATCGCGGACGAAAGGCAAGACCATCGCTCTGCTATTTTAGCAGGGGCGAACGGTCTGCCTTTCGTCGCTGCGGGCGTCCATGATCGCCCTACTTTGCAGCCCCTCCGGATGCACCGGACCCGGCTCCCTCATCGCTCAACTCGAGGGCAAAGTCTTTTTTGCCAAAGTTGATGCGGGAGATAGACCTTGAACCGTCTGTGTTCGGAGTAACCACGACGGAATTTTCGGGTAACGGATGTTCCAGTTTCACAACATGAGCGCTTGCCGAGGTGATTGCTTTTTTGCCTTTGAAAATCTGCAGCTGGACTTGATCTCCCTGGCCGTCCCATTGCACCGTGTAATTTCCGGCCGGCAGTTGCGTGCCTGCGACAGTAGCCGGTTTGAGCAATTCCATCGATCCCTTGCTTGCCGCAAAAGCGCTTCCCGCGAGCAGAACTACTGCTGTCAAAAGAACACCCTTCACGAAACTATTGTTTGTAGCGTTCACAGTTCCTCCTCCTGCTTCCCGACTGCGCGGGAAAGGTCTGTGGCGGCCGCGTGTGCTTGCGAAAAAGCTTGCGTTTCATTTCGCAAAGCCTACAATTCTGCTCCGGGGTCTCGAGACAAGTTCGCCCATCGGGCGTACCGGTCCCTAAGGGGGATTGTTCTCACCTGGCCGCCAAACCTTGAGTGAGGCAGTCCCTTACCCCTGCTTAATTCCAGTGGCTTGGGGCGCGCATTCCGGCGCGCGTTTCTCTACCTCAATACGAAAACGCTCAGCTGGAGGTTCCACGTTCTGAGGTGTTAGCGATTGGACGAAAGCGCGTGCCTGGCGTTAGCAAGGAAGTTATCAGAAGAGGGACGGCAGGTATTAATGCCGGGTTTTGGATTGTGAATGGCCGGGTTTCGAGGTTGATGATTTGGCAGAGGACGTTTTGCTCTTTTCGAGCAACACAGCCGCATGCGCGATGGCGGCATTGTCTGTTCCCATACCTTCGGGAGTCTTGGCTTTTATTCCGATGCAGTTCGCAGGAATCCCAAGCAGTCCGGCGAGTTTTTCGCGAATTGCTGCAGCATGCGGCCCGATTTTCGGCTGCGCCAGGATCAGTGTGGAATCGACGTTTGTGATCGCATACCCGGCAGCTTTCATTCGGCGCATTGCTTCCTCTAAAAACAAGGAGGAGTCAGCGCCTTTCCAGCGTGCATCTCCAGGAGAAAACAGCGTTCCTATGTCAGGAGCGGCGATTGCGCCGAGAAGGGCGTCGGTAATGGCGTGAAGCAGAACGTCGCCGTCAGAGTGGCCGCCGAGTCCTCTTGGATGTTCGATCTCGATGCCGCCGATTCTCAGCGGGATCCCGCTTTTAAATTCATGCGAGTCCCATCCGTAGCCGATCCGCATGGGAGACAGTTTACGTGAAGAAGATTACACGCGCCTATAATTTCGGGATGTCCTCAGTTCGCAGTGTGGCCTTCGTGGGCCTGGTCCTGGGTTCGTTGCACGTATGGGCGCAACAGGCGCAACCTGCTGATGCGGTCTCGATTGCGCCCGCGAAACTTCCAAAGGCTTCACTGTGGAACCATTATTTGTTTCAACTGCAGGCCAGCGGCGGGGTGCCGCCCTATCACTGGCGCGTGGTGAGGGGATCACTTCCTCGGGGAATCTCGCTGCAACAAAATGGCGAGGTCGCTGGCGCCGCCGAAGAGCAGGGACAGGAGGATTTCACGGTTGCCGTTACGGAACAAACGGGAAAGGCGCAACAGCAAAATTTCACGCTTTCGATTGAATCGCCGCTCAGCGCCGCCTGGTCACGCAAAGCGGAGGTCAACGGCCAACGTATTGACGGCACGATCAAAGTTTCAAATACTACCGGGCGCGACTTCGACCTGACATTGGTTGTGCTTGCCGTTAATGACATTGGTCGCGCTACAGCAATTGGTTATCAACGTTTTTCATTACGGGCGAGCACACGCGACCAGGAACTCCCTTTCGGCGACACGCTTCCGAGAGGTAATTACACGGTAAATGTGGACGTGGTAGGCGAAGAGCCCCAGTCAAACATGATTTTCAGGTCAAGGCTGGTGACGGGAAACGAAGCGGTAACCCAGGGGCCCTAGGCTACAAGTCCAGTGAGGGAACAAACGGAAACGCAGCGTCATTCCGCGTGGGGAAGCTTAAAATAGCCGCTCTGCAAGGGGGAGGAGCAGATGGAGACCGGCCGTTCCCGAAATGCCTAATGACGCTGCGAACTCGCAAGCGCACCGCGCGAAGCGCTGATGCAAAAGATATAAGAGTCCCGAAGTGATGTTGATCTCATTCGTCTCGGCCAGTAGCTCGCTTTAGACCCTCGCCGACCTGCTGTTTCGCTATCCTTGCGGACCGCGTTTAGCGATCTATACTCGGGCTCCGGGCTCACCGCCAACCGGATAAATCAGTTCAACGCCTCGGGACTCTATCCTGCCTTTAACTGGGTCTCTTGTTCTCCTCGACCAGCGCTTTGCTATAGAGCCTTACTAGCCCTC
>DATJHT010000004.1:0-30556 GCA_035493765.1 Terriglobales bacterium | reverse complement strand
GCTGATGATCCAGAACGGCGAATTCTTCCAGCATCCCGTGCTGCTGAACGCCATGAAGAACGCCCGCATCGGAGGCCGCCAGCTTCATCTCTTCGGACTGCTCTCCGACGGCGGCGTGCATTCTTACCAGACACATCTCTATGCGCTCCTGAAAATGGCCAAGCAGCAAGGAGTCGATCGCGTGTTCGTGCATGCCTTCATGGATGGGCGCGACACCTTACCCACCAACGGAGCGGGATACCTCGACCAGCTTCAGCAGAAGATGCGCGAGTACAACAGCGGGAAGATCGCTTCCGTGAACGGTCGATATTACGCCATGGACCGCGACCGCCGCTGGGAGCGCATCGCTAAGGCCTATAACGCGATGGTCTTCGGCGAAGCCGAAGGCGGCAAGTACACCGACCCGGTCCAAGGCATGAAAGATTCTTACAACAAGGGCGTGACGGACGAATTCATCGTGCCATTCGTCTGCAGCGATGCTAAAGGCCAGCCGCTCTCAACCATTCGCGACGACGACTCCTGCATCTGTTTCAATTTTCGCGCCGACCGCGTCCGCGAGATTACCCGCGCCCTCACCCGCAACAGCGGCCTCAACGACCATGCCGGACGTGATCTCCCCGGCGCCGAAGATCTCGATACAACCATCCCGAAAGACCGCGGCCCGAAAAATCTCCACTACGTCTGCATGACCCAGTACGACAAGAAGTTCAGCCTCCCCGTCGTCATCCCGCCCGAGTCATTGGACAACATCCTTGCCAATGTGATGGGCGAAAGGAAGATGCGCAATCTGCGCGTAGCCGAAACCGAAAAGTACGCGCACGTGACGTATTTCTTTAATGGAGGCGTCGAGCAGCCTTTTCCCGGCGAAGAGCGCACCGTTGTGCCCTCACAGAAAGTCGCCACCTACGACCTGAGACCAGAAATGTCCGCTTCGGGAATCGCCGACACGGTTGTTAAGGCCATCGAAGACGGCGCCTTCGATGTTATCGTGGTCAACTTCGCCAACGCCGACATGGTCGGCCACTCCGGTAAGCTCGAGCCGACAATCAAGGCCGTCGAGACCGTGGACACCTGCCTCGGCCGCATCGACCTCGCTGTCCGCGCCAAAGGCGGAGCCATGCTCATCACCGCCGACCACGGCAACGCCGAGATGATGATCGACCCCGTAAGCGGAGGCCCCCACACCTATCACACAACCAATCCCGTCCCGTTCATCGTGGTCGCAGAAAACGCGAAACAATTTACCCTGAAGTCTGGCGGCTCGCTGCGCGACATTTCGCCAACGATTTTAGGAATGCTGGAAATCCCCGAACCCCACGAAATGACGGGCAGCGATCTGCGAGTCAAGAAGACCATGTGATCGGGCCATCCGGTCATTTGAGCGACAAAGGCTGATCGCTAACGTCCACTCATGGCTTCCGAAGCACTGCTGGTAGATAATAAAATTCACCGCGATGAACCGATCTCCGGATTTCCCGATAAAGAAGCTCGTCATCGTGACCGTAAGCCGCATTGATCTGTGGGTCGCGCCAGAGTGGTTCGCCGAAAATCTCCAAAAGGAATTCCCACAGATTGAAGTGGTGCGCGTCATAAGTTGCGGCCATGTCGATACGGCGCTCGCCGATGCCGAAATATTGTTCACGCAGTCCATTTCGGCTGAGCAGTTTGTGGCGGCACGGCAACTCCGCTGGATCCACTCGTCCGCAGCAGCAGTCCATCAATTCATGTTTCCGGAACTGGTATCGAGCGACGTCTTACTGACCAATGCGCGCGAAGTTCATGGCCTCGGCGTTGCCGAACACGTGATGGCGCTCATTTTCGCCATCGCCAAGCGAATCCCTGAATCGGTCCGGTTTCAGGAAAAGCATGTTTGGGGACAGGAAATCCTCTGGGATGGGCAAGCGTGTCCACTCGATATCGCGGGCGCAACGATTGGTATTGTGGGTTTCGGGAGCATTGGGAGCGCTGTCGCAAGATATGCCCGGGCCATGGGCATGAAAGTGCTCGTGGTTCGAGAGCGCCCCGGAAAGACGCGTCCTGACTTCGTGGATGATGAACTGCCTTCGTCAAAACTGGACGAGATGCTGACGCAGGCAGATTACATCGTGCTCTCGCCGCCCCTGACACCCGAGACCCGAGGCATGATGGGCCACGAGCAGTTTGCAAAGATGAAATCCTCGGCATACCTGATCAATGTGGGGCGAGGGCCGCTGGTTGACGAGTCGGTGCTGATCGATGCTCTGAACAGCCGTAAAATCGCCGGCGCCGCGCTCGACGTATTTGATCAGGAGCCGCTGCCTGGCGATTCTCCGCTATGGGACGTAGAAAATCTTCTTATCACGCCGCACACGGCTGGTATGTCGGGAGATCTGTGGCGGCGGCATTACGCGTTGTTCTCGGAAAATCTGCGGCGATTCTTGAAGGACGAGCCACTGCTTGGGCTGGTTGATAAGCAGAGAGGATATTAGAGGAGTTTCAGATGCCGACAGGATCCATTTCAGCGATGGCCGCCGAGAGCAGCGAAATTGCCCGTCGCGTTGCGATACCTGAGGAATGCGCTCTCATTGTCGTCGACATCCAGCAAAGATTGCTCCCCCCGATCTTTGAAAAAGATCGGTTGCTGAAAAATGCCCAGTTACTGGTCCGGTTGGCAGGGATTCTGGAAATCCCGATTATCGCGACCACGCAATACGCAAAAGGCTTGGGAGAAACGGTTGGAGATGTAAAGTTGCTGCTGCCAAGTGCAGCCATCGACAAACAATCTTTTTCCTGTTTTGGCAGCGACGTGTTCTGCTCGGCGATGAAACGCCTCCCAGGTCAGCGCAATACGGCTCTGCTGTGCGGGATGGAAAGCCACATCTGTGTTGCACAAACGGCACTGGCTGCGTTACGTGAAGGATATCTGGTGCATGTCGCATCGGACGCGGTGAGCTCGCGGACCGAATGGAATTGGAAAATTGGCCTGGAAAGAATGCGCGCGGCAGGCGCCGTAATTTCTTCAACCGAGATGATGATTTACGAGTTGCTGCGCGGGTCGGGGACGGAGGCGTTCAAGGAGATGCTGCGCTATCTCAGGTGAGCGCCTCTAAACTTGAAACCCTCTTCATTTACTCCTTCTGTTTCACCCTGACCACCGTAATCTTCGAAAAGCCTTCTTCAAAAGTAGGCGGCTTTAATTTGCCGGCCATCTTTCGCATCACGTCTTCCTGGACCACGCGCTGACGGCGCTGATTCCGCTCGAGACAGACATCCAGCGGAACGTCGAAATACAAAGCCTGCACCTCATAGCCCGAATCTTTGGCCAGCTTGATCCAGCTATGCCGGTCGTGCGGCGTCAAATTGGTGGCATCTACGTAATTCATGGGGCGTCGCGCAATCAGCCTGGCCCGCAGCATGGAACGCAAATTCGAAAAAACCAGGTCCTGAAAACGCTGCTCGTTAGGATCATCAAAAAGCAGCGAGCGGACGAGATCGCTCGAAAGCGGACTGATGTTGTTGCGCTTGAACCACGAACTTTTTCCTGAACCCGGTAATCCTATAGCTAGAACGACAACACCTTTGCTGGCACGTTGCGGCATTGGAACCGCATCAATCGGAACTGGCGTTGAAACCGGAACTGCTTCAGTGTCTGGAGCTGCACCCACGGGAGCAGCGACAGGTCGAGCTGGGCGTTTGCGGCCGCGTCCGCCGCGACCGCGCCGCCGCCGTGGGCGACCCGCGCCAGAGCCAGGCTGAACCGCAGTTCCTGGCGGAGCGGTCTCGGCACTCCCTCTCGAATCGGACACGGCTGCGGGTTCGCTTTCACGGCTTGGTGTAGCCTCGACAATTGGTTCTTCCCGCTGCGGCTCAGGGGCCGGGCTCTCACCTTCGGGAATAAAATATGCCGGCTGCAGCGGCGCGGGCTGAGCGGCGGTTTCCTGAGGCGTCTTTTTGCGCCGTTTCAGTTTGTCTTGCATCCATTTACGCATGCTTGGCTTGTAACATATTGGAGCGCATGTGGGCAATTCCGAAGCCATGCCCTTAAAGGCTCCCCTTTAACCGAAGTTAAGTTCATTATGGCGATTCCGCAACAACTGTCAGGCCAGAAATACATTTCGCTGACCACCTTCAAGAAAGATGGCACAGGCGTGCGCACGCCTCTGTGGTTCGCTGAAAATGATGGCAAGCTCTACATCATGACCCGGAACGACTCGTGGAAATACAAACGCATCCGAAACAACCCGAATGTAAAGGTAGCGCCTTCCACGATACGCGGGAAGGTCACAGGCCCGGAATTCCCCGGACGTGCGCGAATTCTGCCCGCCCAAGACTGGGCGGCGCACAAGCTGATACAGCGGAAGTACTGGCTGGCACGTCTGCCTTTCTGGAGCAAACACAACGAGATCGTGGAAATCGAGGTGTCCCCATGAAGCTGCATTCCCAAACTGAGCAGTCGCTTCAAAAAAATTAATGTTAGGGCGCCTGCGCGGTTTGCGGAGCCCGTCACACACTGTTACCATTTTCTGTTCCCCTTAAATCAAATTTCTGTTTAGGCGGTTCATCTCTTTATCCGGAGGCGACGTGGCGATAAAAGTAGGCATTAACGGTTTTGGGCGCATTGGGCGCAATGTTCTGCGGGCATCGTTGCAGGACCCGAACCTCGAATTTGTGGCGGTCAACGATCTGACCGACCCGAAGACGCTGGCCCATTTACTGAAGTACGACTCAGTGCTCGGCAACCTCCCAAACAAAGTGAGCGCCAGTGGCGACTCAATTCAGGTGGACGGAAAGACCATCAAAGTTTTCAAAGAGAAAGACCCGGCGGCGCTGCCCTGGGAATCCGTGGGCGCACAGGTGGTGATTGAATCCACTGGCCGCTTTACCGACGCCAATGAAGCCAAAAAGCACATGCGCGGACCGGTCAGGAAAGTTATTATTTCGGCGCCCGCGAAAAATGAAGATGTCACCCTGGTGCTCGGCGTAAACCAGGACAAGTACGATCCCACCAAGCACCACATTATTTCGAATGCATCCTGCACCACCAACTGTCTGGCGCCTATCGTGAAAGTCATCAACGACAATTTCAAAATTGTCAGCGGCACCATGACCACGATTCACTCATACACCAACGATCAGGTCATTCTCGATTTCCCGCATAAAGACTTGCGGCGGGCACGCGCGGCAGCGCTATCAATGATTCCCACTTCCACCGGTGCCGCGAAAGCCTTAAAGCTGGTAATCCCCGAAATGGCTGGGAAATTGGACGGATTCGCTGTTCGTGTGCCCACTCCTAATGTTTCAGTAGTGGATCTGGTTTCTCTTGTGGAGACCAAGGCCAGCAAGGAAGAAGTGAATGCGGCGCTCAAGAAAGCTTCAGAGAGTGGACCGCTCAAGGGCTATCTGGGATTCGAAGAGAACGAATTGGTATCGTCAGATTTTAAAGGCGATCCACGTTCGTCCATCGTGGACGCGCCTTCAACTCTGGTAGTCGGCAATCTGGTGAAGGTCGTTTCCTGGTACGACAATGAGTGGGGCTATTCCTGCCGGGTTCGCGATCTCATCAACTTCATCGGCAGTAAGGGGCTGTGAAACAAAGTTAATCAGTTGCCAGCGGCCAGTGGTTTGTAAGATCGCTGGCACTGCCATAGCGATAACTGACACCGACAACTGTCGCTCCGGTAAGGAATCTTATGTCCAAGCTCTCCATTCGCGATTTGCCTTTGAACGATCACCGCGTGTTCATGCGAGTCGATTTCAACGTTCCCCTCGATGATGGACGGGTCATGGACGATACTCGCATTCGCGAAACACTGCCGAGTATCGAATACGCGCTTCGTCATGGCGCGCGCTTGATCCTCGCCTCGCACCTGGGCCGCCCGAAAGGCAAGCCGAACCCGAAGATGAGTCTCAAGCCGGTGGCCGAACGGCTGCGCATGATGCTTGATCGCGAGCTCGCGTCCAGCGAAAATGTCGGCTTTTGCCCGGATTGTGTGGGCGTGGAAGCCGAAGAAATGGCGGGAAAGCTGGAGAAAGGCCAGACACTGTTGCTGGAGAATCTGCGCTTCCACGCGGAAGAGGAAGCCAATGATGAAAAGTTCGCTAAGCAATTGTCGAACCTGGCCGACTATTACGTGAATGACGCTTTTGGAAGCGCCCACCGCGCCCATGCTTCTACTGCCGGCATCACAAAATTCGTGAAGAAGTCAGCCGCAGGACTGCTGATGGAAAAAGAGCTCCAATATCTTGGCCGGGTCCTCGAGCATCCGGAAAAGCCATTCATTGCCATTCTGGGCGGCGCAAAGGTCAGTGACAAGATCGCGGTCATTGAAAATCTCTTGACCAAGGTAGATACGCTGATTATTGGCGGGGCCATGGCTTATACGTTCCTCAAGGCGCAGGGGCACGCCGTCGGTACGTCGCGGGTGGAGGACGACAAGCTTGATCTCGCGCGGAAGATTTTGCAGGACGCAAAGAAACGTGACGTCAAGTTGCTATTACCTGTGGACCATATCGCTGCTGACAAATTCGATGTCAGCGCCAGGCCGCAGACGATCAGTGCCGGGCAGGCCATCCCCGACAATTTAATGGGCCTCGATATTGGCCCTGAAAGCTCTGAACAATTCTCCGAAGAGATTTCGCGTGCCGCAACCATCGTTTGGAATGGCCCCATGGGTGTGTTTGAAATGGCTCCATTTGCCAAGGGCACATTCAAGATTGCCCATGCGGTGGCCGATAACCCCGGAGCGGTCTCGATCGTGGGCGGCGGGGATTCGGTTGCCGCGGTAAAGGCTGCCGGCGTCGCGGAGAAAATTTCGCACATTTCTACCGGCGGAGGCGCTTCGCTCGAATTTCTGGAAGGAAAGAAATTGCCCGGGGTGGAAGCCCTCACCGACGCACGCTGACGGTCCGGTATTTGGCGGGCCGATTGCACCTTTCACCAAATGATTTTCTTCGACATTGATGGCACCCTGATCGATCATGCCAGCGCTTCCGCCGCGGCCAGCCTCACGTTTTTTGATCACTTTTGCGGCGCTATTCCTTTTACCCGCGAAGAGTTTCCCGTGCGATATGAAGAGATCCTCAACAAGCACTTTGACCGTTTCTGCCGGGGAGAAATTTCGATCTGGCAGCAGCGCCGCGAGCGCATGCGGGACATATTCGCCGCGCCCGAGTTGTCCGACACGGATGCCGACTCGCGTTATCAGATATTCATCCGCGATTACGAATCTCAAACCCGCGCCTTTAGTGACGCAGCGCCGTGTTTGCAAAAGCTCGCGGGGCAAAAGCTCGGAATAATTTCCAACGGAGCCCGCGAGCAGCAGATCGGAAAGCTGCATCGCGCAGGCTTGCTGGAGCATTTTTCTGTGATGGTTTTTTCAGAGGATGTGGGTCTCGGCAAACCGGCGCCGAGCATTTTCTTGGAAGCCTGCCGGCGGGCGGGTCAAAATCCATCGCAATGCGCACACGTCGGGGACAACGTCGAAGCCGATGTGATTCCCAGCCGTGCCATGGGAATGCGCGGGGTTTGCCTGGATCGAAGCGGCAGGTTGACCCTCGATGCGCCGGTAATCACAAGTCTGTCGGAACTTTCTGAAGTTCTGCACTAACCCATCAATCGAGATCCAAAAAGGAGCGCCGTCGAATGCCCCGTAAGAAACTAATCGCAGCCAACTGGAAGATGTACAAGAGCCCGGAACAGACGGAGCAGTTTTTCAACGGCTTCCTGCCACTGGTTCATGGTCACGACCGGGACGAGATCGTGGTCTGTCCTCCTTACGTCGATCTACATGCGGCCCTCAGTTCCACAAAAGGCTCGCAAGTTGCAATTGGCGCTCAGGATGTCTTTTGGAAGGACGACGGCGCTTTCACTGGTGAGATTTCTCCGGCCATGCTGGTTGCTGTCGGATGTACTCACGTCATCATCGGGCACTCGGAGCGGCGGCAGTATTTTGGCGAGACCGACGATTCCGTGAATCTAAAGCTGAAAGCCGCGCTCGAGCACGGACTGACTCCGATTGTTTGTGTCGGCGAGGTGCTCGAAGAGCGCGAGGCGGGCCTGACTGAAGACATATTGCGTCGGCAATGCCTGCGCGCTTTCAATACCATTTCAGGGAAGAAAGCTGCCAAGTTGGTTATCGCTTACGAGCCCGTCTGGGCTATCGGAACTGGCAAGACCGCTACTCCACAGATGGCTTCCGATGCTCACGTGTTGATCCGCGGCGAAGCGGCCAAGGCCTTCGGGCAGGAGTTCGCCGATGGATTGCGGATTCTCTACGGTGGCTCGGTAAAGCCGGAAAATGCCACCGCATTAATGTCCGAAGACGAGATTGATGGTGCGCTGGTCGGCGGCGCAAGTCTCGATCCCAAATCGTTTGCTGCGATTGTCAAGTATTGAAAAGCCGTCGCAGTCACAGGTTCTTCGCGTACTCGAAAAGTGGCATTCCGAAGAAGTCAACTTCTTTCCCTGTGGCTGCGTATCCATTGAGCTCGTAGAAGCTGGTAGCGTGGAGCAGAGGCGCTGTCGTATCCAAAGTGACTCTCCTGCAGTTCTGGGCCCGCAGTTGACCTTCAGCGTGGTACAGAAGGCGCTTTGCAATCCCGCGTCCTTGCCAATCAGGCCGCACGGCCATTCCACGCAAGTGGCCTTCTCCCGCTATAGCGATATTGAACGCGAGTGTGCCAACGACATTCTCGTCTGGCTCCGTTACCGCAACCAGCACACACATTTCCCGCAGGCGGACATTTAAGGCTTGGGAGCTCAAGACAGTATCTTCGTAGGCCTGCGGCGTATAGCTGCTTTGATAACACTCAAACGCTGAACTCAAACACTCGGTGATGCCCCGACTGTCTGCAACGGTCGCGTTACGAATCGAGATCAGAGTCATTTCCCGCAAGGCGATGCGCACTCATCTGAGCCAGTCTTCCAGTTCCGACCCGCGTGCTGTCTTCTCGTCGCGGTATTTAACGATCACTGGTGTGTAGAGCGAAATTCCCCAACTTGCCGCCTGGCCTTTCTTAACCGCCCTCGATCCGGGAACGACTACCGCGCCTTCCGGCACTTCGAGAGGCGACTGATCGCTTCCACGATAAACTTCGTCGCGAACAAGATCATAGAGCGGCGTAGATCGCGTTAAGATCGTGCCCGCTCCCAGAACCGCGCGCGTTCGAACCAACGTGCCCTCATAGACGCCACAGTTGCCTCCGACCAGCACGTCATCCTCGATAATTACCGGTGAAGCGTTCACCGGCTCCAACACCCCGCCTACTTGGGCAGATGCGCTCAAGTGGACGCGCTTGCCTAGCTGCGCACACGAACCGACCAGCGCGTGAGAGTCAATCATCGTACCTTCATCCACATACGCTCCGGCATTAATAAACATGGGCGGCATGCATATCACTGACGGTGCCACGTAAGCTCCTAGCCGCACCGACGACCCCCCGGGCACGACTCGAACCCGGTCTTCAATGGTGAACTTACGCGCGGGGAAGGTGTCCTTATCCACAAAAGAAAGGCACTCGCCACTGCCCATTGACGAAAGCTGCCCTATTCGAAATCCAAGCAAAATGCCTTGCTTGACCCACACATTTACTACCCAGTCGCCGTGAATTTTGTCAGCCGCCCGAATTTCTCCTCGGCTGAGTGCGTTTCTGAATTCGAGGAATGTAGAACGGGCGTGGGCGTCATCTTCTATGTTGCCGGAAGAAGCCAGGCGTTCGATTTCGGTCTGCAAGGGAGACATGGAAGCAAAAGTATAGCTGAGCGACACGGGCCCGATTGAATTGGTCGCCCCCGCGGCTCGAAGATCATTTCCAAAAATATTGGATCAAATCTTGAAAAACTCGGCCATCTTCGTCCAGTATTGCAGCATCACAACTCAGCTTTGGGAGGGAGTTGCTCCAGCATTGGCCATGTTTAAGGAACTGTTGTCTTCTACGAAAGCTGTTTACTCGCCGGTGGAACCCGTCTCGCCGTCGCCGGAGAATCGAACCGCAATCGCTACTCTCGGTACAATCTCAAGAACTCATGGCGTCAATGGGGAGGCCTATCCGGTGGCGGATTTTGTCGGACGCTGTTTCCTGCGTTTGTGCTTCTGGTTCGATTTCTGCACTTCCTGGACCCGGAGATATGGTCCGCCTGCATTTACTGCGACTGCTAAGGCTCACCCTGTACAGGTCAGCACGCCGCCTAAAATGATGGCGGCCACGGTCTTAGAGGTGGGGTCCGCGAGCGCAACCAGGCACAGGACGGAATCCTAAATACACCTGCATTCGCTGCGAATTAAAACGCTCGGCAACGTCTGAGTGATCTGGCGGGCTTCTGCGAGGCTAGGGTAAGGTCCGTGCCAGCGAGCATGATTGGTCGAATGTCCGGCAGGCCGCGCTTTTCCAGCATTGCATTGCCCGCAGTTCGCCCGGTGCAATACCGCTTTATGCGGTCCGGCCGCCCAATTCTCGTACACAAAAAAGCTTGCTGCGTCAGATGGCGTGGCGGTTGGCTTCGCGATCAAGCCAATCTCAGCCGCCAGCTTTTGCAGCTTGGAGCGGGTGTCGCGCCGGACGGGAACCATGGGAAGGCGGTAAGCTTCTTCAACTCGTCCCATCATCGCCAGCACGGCCTTCACCGGCATAGGGCTGGATTCGATGAAGTTGGCCTGCATCAGAGGCAGGTATTTACGGAAAATCTGCCGAGCCGCATCCCACTCGTTGTTCAGGGCCGCCCGCGTCATCTCAGCCATTTCGCGCGGAATTTCATTAGAAGCGACTGATATCACGCCCGCGCCTCCAATTGCGATCACCGGCAGGGTCATCGCATCGTCACCGGAAAAAACAGAAAAGCCCGGTCGGGCCAGGTTGCAGATTTCTGCAATCTGAGTGAGGTTGCCGCTGGCCTCCTTCACTCCGACAATGTTCGGAATCTCGTCCAGCCGCGATATTGTGACCGGTTCAATGTTCGCTGCCGTGCGCCCCGGAACGTTGTAAAGAATGATCGGCTTGCTCGCTGCTTCTGCGATCGCTTTGAAATGCTGGTACTGACCTTCCTGCGTGGGCTTGTTGTAGTACGGCGATGCCGTCAGGATCGCATCCACTCCGGGGCGACTCGCCAATTCCTTCGCTTTCTCGACCGCGTCATGCGTGGAATTTGACGTAGCCCCTGCAACGATCGCAACACGTCCCGCGGCAACTTCGATCGTGAGGTCGATAACCCGCAGCCACTCATGGTGTGAGAGGGTCGGAGTTTCGCCTGTAGTCCCGCACGGAACCAGGAAATCTATGCCGGATTCAATTTGCCAGGCGACTAGGTTCCGCAGCGATTGCTCGTCGAGAGACCCGTCCTGGTGAAACGGGGTGATAAGAGCGGTGCCGCATCCGCGAACTTGCATGTGAATAAGATAACGCGAACTGGTGAGTTCCGAAAATGGGCCGACTAAATATCCCGCCAGATGTCCCGAAATTCGAAGAATCCGCGTTTGCCGTTGATCCATTCAGCGGCGCGTACCGCACCTTCGGCGAAGCCTCGACGCGACTTGGCGTCATGGCAGAGATAAATGGAGTCTGCGGGCGAGTCGAATACGAGTTCGTGCATGCCTACGACATCCCCTTCGCGAAAAGACGTGATCTCGATTTCCGTCTTGTTGCCTGCTTGTAGAATTTGCTGCATGGTCGCCGCCGTGCCCGAGGGAGCATCCTTCTTGTGCGCGTGGTGTCGCTCATAAATGTGTCCGCTGTAGCCGTGCCGAATCGCGGGGGCGGATGCGCGTACCAGCTCAAAAAACAGGTTCACTCCTATCGAGAAATTGGGGCCGTAGACGAATCCGGTGTTGTTCTTTTCGACTCGCGTGCGTACGGTCGAAAGCTCTTCGTACCAGCCCGTAGTCCCCACAACCATATTTTTTCCCGCGGACACGCAGGCGCCGATATTTGCGAGCACGCAGTGGGGGGCGGTGAAATCGATGACAACATCGATGGGTGCCAGCAAATCCGAAGTCAGGGCAGAGGCGCCAGGGTTTTCGGTTGCGCGCAAAACCTTGGCGTTATGGCCGCGATCATGGGCGATCTCCGGAACCAGCGACCCGGTTTTTCCTGAGCCAAGAACAAGCACTCGCATTCTGAGCCTAGTGTATCGGTTTTCGAAAACTCAAGCGTCGCAGTGCAGATAGAAAAATCTTTACGCGAAGATCTCGGGATCCAGTTCGGCGAAGAACGCGTTGTGCAGCCGCTGCACAACGCTGGGCACCTGATCTTCGTCAATCACAAAAGTCAAGTTGATCTCCGATGCGCCCTGCGAAATCATTCGAATCTTCACGTCGCCAAGTTCTCCGAAGACGTGTGCGGCTATGCCGGGAATTTCACGCAGGTTCTCGCCGACCAGACAAACGATGGCTTTGCGGCCTTCGTACTTCACGTCTGCGAGTTCTTCAAGATCGGCGGCCAGCGCAGGGATGGATTCGTTGGAATCGACCGTCAATGAAACGCTCACTTCAGAGGTCGAAACCACATCAACGGCAATACGATGCCGGTCGAACGCATCGAAGATGGATTTCAAAAATCCATGCGCCAGAAGCATGCGGGGAGCGGCGACATCGACGATTGTGATTCGTTTTTTCGCGGCAATGGCCTTGAAGAAATTCTTGCAATGCGGCGCGCGGGCGACGATCCGAGTGCCCTCACAACCGGGATTGCGCGAGTTCAAAATGTATACCGGGATATTTTTCTGGATCGCGGGAAGGACCGTTGCCGGGTGCAAAACTTTGGCGCCAAAGTATGCCAGTTCCGCGGCTTCATCGAAACTGATGGTCTTGATGCGGCGTGCGTCAGAACAGAGGTTTGGATCGGTGGTCATCATTCCGTCCACGTCGGTCCAGATTTCGATTCGCTCCGCGCCCAGTCCGGCGCCGACGATCGCCGCAGAGAAATCCGATCCGCCCCTCCCGATGGTGGTGGTGATTCCCGTGCGGGTCGAACCGATGAAGCCACCCATCACGGGCACACGCCCATTTTCCACCAATGGCTGGATCAGTTTCGCCAGCTTTGCATTTGTTTCCTCAAACAACGGTGCGGCGCGGGTAAACGCGTCGTCAGTGACGATGCAATCACGAGAGTCAACCAAACTGGCTTCGATCCCATGCGCAGACATGGCTGCCGCCACCAGTTTGCTCGAGAGTACCTCGCCAAAAGATGCGACGTGGTCCGTAGTGCGCGGGGTCAGTTCACCTACGGCGGAGATGCCGCGCAGCAGCTCTTCTAACTCTTCAAATTCGGTGCCGAGATCGCTGTGAAATTGCGTGAACAGCGCGGTCCCGAGCAATTCTCCCGCAGTATTGTAGTGGCGCTCGCGGAGTTCACGGGCAAGAGTGAGAGCGGTCTTCCGGTCGCCGGAGCCCGCGGCGCGACCCATTTTCAGCAATTGATCGGTGACCTTCGCCATGGCGCTGACCACAACCACTGGACGCTGCGGCAGCCGGCCACGAACAATTTCGCAGACCCGCAGGATTGCATTGGCGTCACCAACCGAAGTGCCGCCGAATTTCATGACGACTGAGGCTTTGGCCATTAGCTGTTAACTCTTAGCTGAATCGGAAGTGGCTAAAGGCTAAGAGCTAAGAGCTAAGAGCGCAGGATTAATCCAGATATCCCTGCACCTTCAGTAGTTCGGCGTTGAGGAGCGCGGCGCCGGCAGCTCCGCGAATGGTGTTGTGCGAGAGAACCGTAAATTTCCAATCGAGAACCCCGCAAGGGCGAAGCCGTCCCACTGTTGTCGTCATGCCACGCCCAAACTCGACGTCCAGGCGCGGCTGTGGACGGTCGGAGGAATCCAGGTAGCGTACTGGAATTTCGGGTGCGCTGGGCAGCTTTTCCAGTTGAGGCACGCTGCGGAACGCGCTCCAGGTCTCCAGAATCTCTGCTTTTCCCGCGCTCTTCTTCAACTTGATTGAGATCGCCTCGGTGTGGCCGTCCTCAACCGCAACCCGATTGCAATGCGCGCTCATCTTGAATGGGGCAGAGATGATGCCGGACCCATTCAATTTGCCCAACAGCTTCAACGTCTCCTCTTCCATCTTTTCTTCTTCTTTCGGGATGTAAGGAATAACGTTGCCCAGAATGTCGAGCGATGCAACCCCGGGATATCCTGCGCCGCTTACTGCTTGCATAGTCACGGCCATGACAGTTTCGATGCCAAAGCGGTGATGGAGGGGAGCCAATGCAATGACCAGTCCGATCGCCGAACAGTTGGGATTTGTAACAACAAACCCGCCGTTCTTGCGATACCACGACTGGCACTCGATCAACTTGATGTGATCGGGATTCACTTCAGGAATGACCAGAGGAACGTCCTTCACCATGCGCAAAGCGCTGGAATTAGTGATCACAGCGCGGCCGGCCTCCGCGAAGCGAGGCTCCATTTCGGCTGCGACAGAAGCATCCAGCGCGGCGAAGATTACTTTGGGAGCGCCATCAGGATTTGCGGGTGAAAGCCGCATTTTTGCAACGTTTGCCGGAATTGGCGTCTTCAGTTTCCAGCGTGCGGCGTCCGCGTACTCCCGGCCTTCAGATCGGTCGGAAGCGGCGAGCCAGGCTACCTCGAACCAGGGATGGTGCTCGAGCATCTGGATAAAACGCTGCCCAACGACGCCGGTGGCGCCCAGGATTCCTACAGGAATTTTGGCTGACATAAAGGGATTGATGAAATTCTACAACAGAGGCGGGGGCTGTGTTGCGCGGACACTCGGACACTCGTGACCACCTGAGAGCGACCATTCTCAGGGACGAGGAGAAGACTCCGACAGGAAAGAATATTCGTTCAGCGGCCCGAAGCGTTTCTTCTCGGCATACATCCGCCACCGCCGCCATACGATGCGTAGGCTGGCCATGACCGGGATGGAAAGATAGACGCCTAGAACTCCGGCGATCTCGGCTCCAGCGAGTACGCCGAAGATCGCTGCCAGCGGGTGCAATTCCATGCTCTTCCCCATAATGCGGGGCGAGACTACGTAGTCCTGGACCAGTCTCCAGATGATCAGAAAAATTCCCACAATCAGCCAATACTCGTACCCGTTGAGCAATGCAACTCCGATGATCAGAAAGGATGCAACCAGCGGTCCGACTACTGGAATGAACTCGAGAATGCCACCGGCGGTCCCCAGCATAAGCGCGTACGGCACGTGCATGATCAACCCCAGAAACGATGCGTAGGCGAGCCACGAGAGCGCGGCTAACGTCAACTGGGCACGAATAAATTGCGCCAGCATGAGATTCATGTCATTGATGACGCCCTGTAGAAACTCGCGCTGCGGCTTGCTATGAACAAATGAAAGCGCGACTTGACTGAACACACGCCCGTCCTTCAGAAAGAACCCGGCTAGAATCGGAATGAGCACCAGAATCCAGGACTCCTGCGCTGCTTCTGCCACGCGCAAACCCACGCGCTGGGCCACTTTGAGCAAATCGCCCGTATGCGCTTTGAGGAACGCGCTCAACTGATCGCGAGTGTTTTTGGTCAGTCCGTGTTCGATGCCGATGTCCTGGACAATTTGCCCGCTGTTTATTCTTTCCACCAGCGAGGGCATCGACTCCGTAAGCTTTTGGACTTCATGGCCAATTCGCGGGCCAATAAAGAAGAACAAAGTGCCAAGCAGCAGCACGATCAGCAGGTAGATCACCGTGATGGCCGCGGCCCGGCTGCGAGCAAATTTCTCTACCCGCGAAACGGCGGGATCGACCAGATACGCAAAGAAGACCGCGAAAAGAAAGGCGATCAAGGTTCGGCGAGCAACATAGAGAAAAGCAAAGCCGACCGCAAACACCAGGACGGTGAATAGAATTCGGGTCGTGCGTGAGTCAATCAGCGCCATGGCTCTACGCCGCTCAGGCGTTTGGGACGAGAAGCATTCTCAACCCCGCAAATCCTTGAGGATCAATCGCGGACGATCTCCGTGCCGCCATCGTTCAGTAGTCGCACCAGCTTGAACTGATCGTCAAGCCAAAACGCCCAATCGCCGGTTTCGCCCTTCAGTAAAAATCGGCTGAGATCGCGTTGACTGGACCGAATGTTGACCTTATCGCGTCCGGTGAATTCGATGCTCACTGACATCGAGCTGCGCTCGTGCGGATTCAACGTCCCAAACTGAACTTTTTGGTTGATAGGACATTGTACGGGCCCTTGCTGATGTTTGCAGGCGGTTGCCAGATATTTCCACGCCAGAACTTCACGCTGCACAAAAACATAGTCATCAAGGATCGCGGTTGAAGCCGGTAACAGGAAATTCTGGTCGTGCGGCTTGGAGTTTGGCGTGTCGCTGAACTGCTCAATCAGAAAGCTCTCGTCGGGAGTGACCGAAGCCACCGTCTTCCCGGGACTCAATTCCTTCCATTCGTAACTGCGCAGATCGCCGGAGGGCGTGAGTTGCAGCAGAGATGATTGCTCGGCATTCTGCTCACCTTGGGCCGATTTGAATTGCGAAGAAACCATACTACCTTGAGAGCTCTGCTTGATGGAGAAGGTCTCAGTGGCGACCCGCTGGCCTCCTGTGAACACGCCGAAAGTACCCGAGTCCACCAGCGTGGCTGATTCCTCTTTTGCCTTGTCCTTCGACCACGCGCAGGACAGCATAACGACCAGGTACAGAGCCGCAGTGCCCGCGAATCTCACCGAAACAAGCTTCACTCGGACGCTCCCGAAATCGGGACCAGTTTGAGCCCCGATATGATCTCTTCAACAATCGAAGGAATATCTCTGCCGCCCGTGAAAATCTTCAGCGTCGAGTTTCCATAAGACGCACGCCGCGCTTCATACAGTTCCCGGAACCGATTTAAGTCGCGCCTCAAAGGTCGAACCACGCCGGGCTGCTCGCAGCGCCGAAACAGCTCTTCAACCGGCGCATCAAGAAAAACAATGGCGATCTCTGTCGATGCCAGAAGGTGACGATTCTCTCCGCGGGTAGTTGCGCCGCCACCGAGAGCCAAGACCGACGGTCTTTCTTGCAACGACTCCAGCGCCTCTCTTAGCGACTCTTGCTCGATCTGGCGGAAGACTGGCTCCCCAGCAAGCTGAAATATCTGTTCAATCGTGCGTCCATCCCTGCGTTCAATCAGCCGATCGAGATCGGTGAACGCCCATCCCAGGCGAGCCGCCAGAGCCTGGCCTACCGTGGTCTTACCTGCGCCCATGAAACCGACGAGCGCTATTCCCGAGACGGGCCGCGACGAAAGCGGCAGCACGGTTTCCTCAGTCATTTGTGGCAAATAGGGGACCGCCGAAGACTAATTTTGACGTTTCTTGAGGTGGATTTTACCACTGAAGGAGACGAGCTTTACCGCAGATGCAGCCTTGCCCATGGTGCCTATCAGGGCACTCCCGCCTTTGCTGTAGATGGAACTGTGTTTCGGTTCGAGGGAGAAGTCGCTTTCGACTCGGCCTTGATTCGAGCGGGCAAATACGTCTATGGAAGCATACGCCGGAGCGATCGCTTCAATGTCACCGGTGTGGCTGGTGAAGTCATATTCGCCTTCGCCGCCGAAGTCGCCGCTGTATTGGATCTTGCCGCTGTTGGAATTGACGTTCACCAGCGGGCCGGATACTCCGATCAAAACCACATCTCCACCCATCGACATGACTTCCACATGCCCGCCGCGAACATTCGTGAGGTTTACCGGGCCGTTCAGGGTCTTAACGTGAACGTGACCGCCGGCACAATCGACCACTTCCATTGTGGCATTGCTGCCTTCCATCGCTAGATCGCCACGCAACTTCTCGGCGTGGATCCGCCCATTATCGGAATGGAGAGTGAGATTGGCTTCTGCTGGAACCTGCACTTCGTATTCAACGACACCGCTGTTCTGGTCGGCGCCGGCGAGAAGATGGGAGACAAGTTCGATGCGATTGTGACTCTGGCTCTGTTCCAGTTCAACCTTGTCGGAATGGAGAATGGCGGTAACGAGTACCTCGTGGGCTGCGCCTGCCCTGACGACCACAGGGCCATAGGGGTTTTCGATGGTGATCATGGGATGCTTGCCGACCTTGAAGTGCAGGTCTTTGCGGACGTCGCCGGCTGCATATGCGACTCCGGCCAAGGCCAAAACCATTACAAACTGCGCGGCACTTCTTCGGCTAGACATTTGCCTTCTCCCCACAACATTACTGGCCACTGCTCCGGTCCACCGCCAAGTCATAAAGCATCTGCTTTTGTGCGTACGCGTTAATCAACATCTGCTGGGTGTAAATGTCGTTCGGGTCATCCTTGATGGACTGCTCGGCGTCCCGGATAAAAGAATTTGCGTCCTCAAGATCCGCGCGGTATCTCGCTCGCTGCGCGGGAATACGCGTTGCCACTGAATTCAGCACAACCTGATCTTCGCGGGAAACAGGCGTTATGACCACAGCTGGCGCGGGAGCTTGCTTTGCAATAGGCTCGTGGTCACCAGCGTTAAATGGGTGAAAAAGCTTGAGTCCGGCAACCATGACGAGGGCAGCCGCAACAGGCACCAGCCAGGCAGTGCGCCACCTCGACCAAAATTTATTGGTTTTAGCCGGGATAAACTCTGGTGACCGAATGAGTCCCTCTTCGCGAAGGCGGGATTCGAGCACATCCCACACCGCAGGTCGCGGCTCTTCTGAAGCGATCAACAGCTTGGCTTGGGAAGAAATGCTATTCAGATCGGCAAGCAGATTCGAACAGGACGGACAGGAGGCTAAATGCGCGTGCTCTTCCGGAGTTTGCCCACCCTCCAGGAACTCAGGTAAAACGCGCTCAAACTCTAGGCAATTCATACAGCCTCTCTCCCCGATTTCAGCCTGTGCCGCGCTTGGCTCCTCATCTTTTTCCGGCCTTTTCGGCTCTGCCTGTCCGGAGGAGCTCACGCAATTTGATACGTGCCTTATGCAACTGCGACTTACTGTTTCCGATCGAGCACCCCACTAACTCAGCGATCTCGTTGTGCTCGTAGCCCTCGACATCGTGCAGTACAAAGATCGTACGATAACCAGGAGGTAGTTCGTCAACCGCTCTTTGCAGCCGCAACCTGTCAATCGAGCCTGCCAGACGCTCATCGGGAGCGCCGGGCTCTTTTTTGATTGAGCCCTCCTCGTCGCCTTCCGTGGCGTCATCGAGTGGAACCACCGGAAGGCCCTTCTTCCGCAGTTGCATCAGGACGACGTTTACCGCCATTCGATGCAACCAGGTCGAAAAGGCGGACTCCCCGCGAAACGTGCCGATCTTGCGGAACAGCTGCAAGAACGCTTCCTGGGTGAGGTCTTCCGCCGAAGCCGTGTTGCCGGTCATTCGCAAACACAGCGAATACACACGCCGCTTGTGCAGGTCATAAAGCGCTTTGAAAGCTGCTTCATTGCCCAGCTTCGCCTGCTCTATTGCCTCAGCTTCGGTGAGCTTGTCGCCCTGTAGTCGTTTCGCGCCCGTCAAGTTGCCTTTTAGCGGCCGCACTCAGTCTGATGCGGCGTAAACCTCTAATCGTTGTACTGTTTGCGGCGGCTTTGAAGATGTCGGAGTTACCCTGGTTCGCCGCCCAAAGGGTAGAAATACTGCTGGTCGAAGCCCCTCTGGCAGTCCGACCTATTTGATTCATCGTCGGAATCCCGAGTGGCAAGGAAATTCATACTTGCCATTTTTTCATGATACCCCCGCCATTAGCCGCTTCGTAGGCTTGACCAGAAGAGCCAGAATGACCGCGGCGAGAATGGGTACGAGGGCACTCATTCCGAACAGTTTCTCCAGCGGCATCGATTCGAACAAGGAGCCGGCCTTCCCCGCCAGCCAGTCGCCGATGCTGATGGACAGGAACCAAACTCCCATCACGAACCCCATCGCGCCCACCGGAGCCAATTTGGTCATGGCACTAAGCCCAACCGGACTCAGGCAAAGTTCCCCAACTACGCTTAAAAAGTATGCCGCGTTCAGCCAATGAGGGGAAACATTCATTCCGCTAGCGGCCGGAATCAGCACCAGGAAGCTGAGGCCTACGAACAAAAGACCAAAGGAAAATTTCGCGGGGCTGGAGGGCTCCCGTTTTCCCAGCCGCACCCATAGCCAGGCATATAGGGGCGCCAGGATGAGCACAAACAGCGGCTGAATATTCTGAAACCAGCTTGCCGGGTAGGTTGCCTGGAGAATGGATGCCGGCACCAGATGGTGAAGAAATCCGGGCAGCAACGCCGAAAACGAACGATTGGTATTGCGTTTCGCAAAGAGGTTTAGCGACGAACCTGCCTGCTCGTACGCGGCCCAGAAAATCGCCGAGGCGATGAACAACACCAGAATCGCGGCTGCTCGCTTCCGCTCTTCGGCGGAACGTCCTTTGCCGAAGATCATCCATGCAAATACCGTGCCGGCGATGCCTAGTAAAACCCAGCCCAGTCCATCGGAGATCGATTCCGCGGTCAGCTGGATACTTCCACTCGAGGCCAGAAATGCCAGCAAGGCTAGGACCGCCAGTAACCCGACCACGCCAATGAAGCCTTTGCGTTTCTGCGCGCGATCGCGGACCGCATCACCAGACGATGCAGGATGCCGTCCTGCACTGCCGAGATACTTGTTCGTGAGCAGATACTGGACGACGCCGATCAGCATGCCGATTCCTGACGTCGCAAACCCGAGCCGCCAATTTACCTTTTCCCCTACCCAGCCCACGATCAAAGGAGAGAACGCTCCGATGTTGATACCCATGTAAAAGATCGAGAAGCCCGCGTCTCGTCGTTTGTCGCCAGGCGAATATAGTTGCCCGACGATAGTGCTTACGTTGGGTTTAAGCAGGCCGGTGCCGATCATCAATAGAGCCAGTCCGCCGTAAAACGCGATGATGCTGGGCGAAGCCAGGGAAAAATTTCCGGCGGAGATGAAAATACCCCCAAGAAGAACCGCACCTTGCTGCCCGATGAGTCGGTCTGCTATCCAACCCCCGGGCAGACTCAACAGGTACACCATAGCCGTATAGAAGCCATAAAGAGACCCGGCTTTCATCACCGAAAATCCCAGCCCACCGCCAGAAGTTGCGGCCGTCATGTAGAGAATGAGGAGAGCGCGCGTGCCGTAGTAGCTGTAGCGCTCCCACATCTCGGTGAAGAACAGCGTGGCTAAGCCACGGGGATGGCCAAAGAATCGAGTGTCGTAATCGGAAGGCGCTTTAAGGACGACGGGTTCTGCCATAGAGAGAGTTCGCTCGTTCCGTGGAAGATAGCAGACATGGCGCCGTTCTGCACCTTGCAAATATGGCCGGTCAACATTTCCGTTTGTCCCGATTACAAGGGTGCTAGAACTCGCGGCACCTTAATCGAGCTTCGCATTACAAGGAAAATAGACTTATCGCGAAAGGGATATTTTCAACGGGAGAACTCCATATGCGGCTCAAATGCCTTTTAGTTGTCGGACTGCTTGCCACCTTGGCTTACGCCAAAGGACCCAAGCATTATCAGAGCGGGAAGCTGGTTAAGATGCAGTCCGTAAAATGCGGGACTGATGCCAAGGATGCCAAGAGCCTGGCTGGCGAGATGTTAGGTACCGATTCATCGCACATGAAAACTCACGAGCTTCTTTGCCAGGAATACATGCTCGCAACCAGCACCGTGACCTACACTATCCGTCCCAAAGAGGAGAAACATCCTGCACTTCTGCCGATCGGCAACTTGGCGCAGTTCAGGCTGGACAAAGACAAACTCTTACTGCGGGTTGAAGACTATGACGACAAAGAGCGCGAATATGAAGTGATCGCGATGACTCCTCAGGACGAGTCGGCGCCCGCAAATAATGCGGCGGCCGCCTCATCCAACAAAGTTTCGGAGCCAAAGTTAGCCGAGCGGTAGTCAGATTAGTCACCGTGAACAAAAAGCGCAGGAGCTTGGTTCCTGCGCTTTTTTCATCTTCAGCTTTAAGTTTTAGATCCTGTCCATTCGCTTCCACGACTTCGATACATTGAAAATCTTAGGGGTTAACAGGCAAGTCCGGAACCCAACCAACACCAGAGCCTCTGCATCCAAACCGACACCTGCAGTCCTGTCGGATGCTGGCAATCAGTGCGCGCAGGTTGCAAGAGATTCTGAGGAGGATGACTCTATGAAACGCATTATCTGGTTGACGGCCCTAAGCGCCTTGCTCGCTGCACCGTCATGGCTGATGGCCCAGGAAGGACGTGGTGATTACGATCATGCCACGGTTGGGATTTTCGCGGACTATTTCCGCTTTGCTCCCACTTCCAACCACACTACCAATTTTATTGGTTTCGGCGCGCGCGCCGGATTCAATGTGAGCCACTACGTTCAACTTGAAGGCGAAATGAACTATGACTTTGAGCGGAACTTCACCAGCACCTTCAACAACGGCGTGAGTACGTCATTTACGACTACCAGAGTGCGCCCACTGACTGGCCTGTTCGGCCCCAAGTTTTCAACCCCTGGGCCATTCAAGTTTTTTGTGACCGGCAAGGTCGGTTTCATCAATTTCACAACCTCCGGCGCTGCTGTGACTCCGGGAACCGTTGGCAACGCGATCAGTGGAGTTGGTGGTGGCGGTACTCACTTCGCGATGTATCCAGGTGCGGGCTTTGAAGGCTTTTGGGGGCCATTCGGGCTTCGACTCGAAGCTGGCGACGAGGTGTACCTGAACAACGGAACCTATAACAATCTCCGAGTCACCTTTGGACCCCAATTGAGGTTCTAAATAAGCTCACTTTTTCTCGAGCAGCCCGAGAGGGCTGCTTTTCTTTTGTTAGAGGTTTGTCCCTAACGCAAATCAACCTGAATTTGCCGCTTGTCACAATTCACGAGAAGCACACGCGGTGTCCCGATGGAGAGATCTGCGTCGATTTTTTCGGTCTGATCATAGTCGCTGCCCGGCGCTACTATGCGCACCTGAAAGGTGTGTTTTCCGGGTGCAAATTCCAGATTCGCCACCTGGTTCATTTCCAGTGCGCGAAAGACCGGATGTCGCTGGTTATCGCCATGCAGCTCTTGGTCAAGGACAAGATTGTCGTCAATCCAAATAGAAGCCTTGCCCTGGCTGAAATGATGGAGAATCTCGACACGAACCTTGGCGTTTTTCGCTATCGCGGATGTAGAAGCCTGTATGGCGGTTGCGGTCGCCCGAAGAGCAGTGCGGGTTATATGTGCAGAGACTTTCGGAATAATGATTTTCTGCACCAGTGGAGCTTGAGGGACTGAGATGGGAGGAGGTGCAACCGCGTCCGCCTCTCGCATGACTCGCGTCAATTGCCATCCTGCCAGAGCCCCTGCAGTTAACAACACGATCAATGTCGCCTGCCAGACGAAAGTCGAGGAAATTTGGCTGCCTATGCTTTCCTGAGTGGCAACTCCATGGCGGGAGATGCGACCCGAAAAATTGCCGGTGTCCTCGAGGGATGAGCTGTTCTGCACAAATGCTCGGATGTCCGCCGCCATCTCGCTGCCACTCTGATAACGATCTCGCGGATCCTTAGCGATCGCTCGGGAGACGATCCGATCCAGTTCAGGCTGCAGGCCCGCCTGAAAGCTGGTTACCGGGACCGGCTCTACGTTCATGACCTTGAAGCAAACAGTCTCGGCCGTATTTCCCTGGAAGGGGCGAAAACCGGTCAGCATGCTGTAGAGCATCACGCCCAATGAAAACAAATCGGAACGCGCATCTGGAACGTCGCCGCTCAGCTGTTCCGGGGCCATATAAGCCGGGCTGCCGAAGATCTTCCCTGTATTGGTAACGAGACTCTGATTGAACCGGGCGACGCCGAAGTCGGCGACCTTAGCATGACCATCGTCCGTAATCAGGATGTTTGCCGGTTTAATATCGCCATGAATCACTCCCTGCGAATGGGCATACGCAAGGGCTTCCGCTATCTCCAGCGCAAAATGCAGAGCATTTTCTGCGGGAAGTTTCCCGCCGGCTTCTCGCAGGACCTTACTAAGCGGCTCGCCGCCAACATATTCCATGACCAGGAATGGCTCGCGGGATTCGGCGTCTTCTGCGGCATCGAAGATGGCAACAATCCCCGGATGCGAAAGGCGTCCGGCAGCACGCGCTTCCTGCAAAAAGCGATCGCGATATTCTAGTTCGTCGGTGGAGTCCTGACCGGCCAGTGAAATAGTTTTGATGGCAACATCCCGGTCGATTTTTGGATCGCGGGCACGGTACACAACTCCCATAGCGCCGCGGCCAATTTCGCCCTCGACGCAGTATCGCCCCAGGAATTCGTGTGGCTGGATTTTCACAAGATGTAAAATCTTATGATTTTCCGAAGCGACAGTCAGTAGGGAAGCGTGCATTGCTCTGTTACGCCCGTAATAGGGGCGCAGGGAAGCATGCAGATCCTTATTACGCTCGTAATAAGAATGTGGCCCGAAGCCTACGGTTCTCTCCTGCGCAATTCGATCTTGCCCTGCTTTGGGGGTAATTCGAACGGAAATTCGACGATCACGTTCTCGACCGGTAACCGCAGGATGAACTGCTCTGGGCGACGCCAGGGGCCGATCCACTTGTTGCGTGTGCTGAAGAATACCCATCCGGAAACACTTGAATTGGACGGATCAAGCATGCCCGGCCGGAGCGCGTGTGTGCTCACGAAGTCCATCATTTCTGTGTAGTCTTTAAGCCTCGCCTGGAGTTCGGCCTCCTTCCTTTCTTTCTGATCGGGATGCTTGGCCACCTGGTGCCGTTCCACTTCATCCGTCAAATCGGTGATGTTTGCCTGAAGGTGTTGCAGCATTCCGTCCGGATCAAACGAACTCTGCACCACCTGGAAGTGCTTCACGAATTCCAGCGTGAAACGGTTTTGCTGTACTTCAAGCTGTCCGCTCCCCTTGTCATGAATCGTGAGCAGGACTCCAAGCATTGGCATTGCCCGGTGCGGACTTTTTTCGAGTTCCTGCCGATCTACAGATAGTGTGATGTCGAAATCAGAAGCGCTGATTTCGTAGTAGGTATGCCCGTCATCTCCCGCCCTGACCGTGCAGTTCGGGGCGCCTTCAGTCCACCTCAAAGTAGGCGGGGCAGACTGATCTGCTGCAAACACGCTTGAGCACAGCAGGAGCGGAACAATCAACTTCAAGGCAAAGGTCACCCGGACAGTATAGGGGCGGCCGCGCCTGATCTCGAAAAATCAAACCATCAGCATGGCCGACATCCAGAGGGACATCAAAGCTGCGCGGACATATGGTCCGTTGCTTTTGAGACGGTCATCAGGCTCGCGCCAAAGAGGTCGGTGGACTTCTCTCTTGGGAGGTGCCGGAATCTATCATCGCGCGCACACAGTTACGCAGCCCGCAACCTTTACGCAATTTTTGCGCCCGTTTTGGGATTCTGTTATCCGGCCTTGGTGCAAGGAAACCAGGTCGTCGCGACCCTCGACACTTATAAGCCCGGCTTCAATGCTGGCGGAGGTCTCGAGTTCCATCTGGGAGATGCCGGTCTGAAAGCCTTTGCTGAAGCCCGTTACCACGAAATGTTCACAACCCATGGCACGAATCTTAGCTATATTCCCGTGACTTTCGGAGTTCGTTGGTAGGTTCGATCAAATCCCCGTGGTGGCGGGCAACCTGTACTCAGAATTTGTAGTCTGTTGTACGGTCACGACCTGGGGGGAGAGGTATGAATGCGTTGCCGCTGCTGGGAAGAACTCCGCGCTGCTACATTTCGAGAGCTGATGCAAGGCGTGCTCGTTGTCGTCGACTTTGGTTATCCGGCCTGTTCGGCGCAATCTCAATCCGTCTTTTTTCAGGCGCGGCGTATGCCGCGGCCCCGTGTCCCCTGAATACCACGAATCCATCTGTGACTGTCTGTACTCCTGCGGTCAATAGTCTGGTGCAGAGCCCTGTGCACATCGTCGCAGGCACAACCGACTCTAATACCGTCACCACAGTCCAGATTTATGTGGACAATAAGCTGAACCAGTCGGTCAAATCTTCAACCATCGACACCTTCGTGAATCTGCCAATCGGTTTCCATAACGTCGTGGTCCAGGCATGGGACAAGACGGGGAAGAGCTTCAAAACCAGTGTTCCTGTGGCCATGCAACCACCCTGTGCACTGAATCCAGCAAGTAGAACGGTCACCATCTGCTCCCTAGTCGCCGGATCGGTTGTCAGCCAGCCATTTCACGTGGTCGCTGCGGCAACCGATTCCAACCCCGTCAAATCGTTGACCTTGTTTGTCGATGGCGTGGGCAAGCCTGGGATTGCCAATTCAGCGATTTTCGATGCCTACGTCACCGGCCTGAGTGTTGGAACCCATTCCATCGCAGTTCAGGCCCAGGACAGCACTGGAGCGCTCTTCAAGCAAAAGTTCAATATTACTGTCACTGCCCCTGCGAAGGGGCTGTCGAATCTAAAGCACATCATCTTCTTTGTGCAGGAAAACCGGTCCTTCGACAATTATTTCGGAATGCTTGGCCCGTACAAGGCTTCGCTCGGACTTTCTAATGATGTGGATGGAATCGACGTGAACGCCACCCTCCCGAACACACAGGGCCAGCCCGTGCATCCCTATCATTTTCAAACCGTGTGTACCGAAGACCTGAGCCCGTCGTGGAATGAAGGCCATGCCGACGTGGACGGCGGAAAAATGGACGGTTTCCTGCGGACCAGTACATCGGTACCTTCGACCATCGATCCAACCGGCACGCGAGCCATGGGTTATTACGACCAGACTGATCTGCCGTTTTATTACGAACTGGCATCGCGTTATGCCACCAGCGACCGCTGGTTTTCACCACTACTCTCGAATACCATCCCGAACCGGATGTACCTGTTCACCGCGACGTCGTTTGGCAACATCATTCCGGCGAGCCCTCCGGCAGGAGGATTCACCCAACCGACAATCTTTGATCAGCTGGATCAAGCAGGTGTGAGTTGGCGCTACTACTATCAAGATGGACCTGCTTCGGCGTTCATTCAACAATTCGCAACTTATAAGCGCGATGCCGCCAAAGTAGTTTCGATCGCAAGTTATGCGACTGACTTACAAAATGAGGCTACTTTACCGTCGGTCATCTTCATTGAACGCGCCGGATCTTCAGGAAGGGACGAGCACGTTGACGCGAATACGCAAATCGGAGCTGCCGACAGCACAGGTATTATCAATACCTTCATTAAAAGTCCTGCCTATAAGAATTCCGCTTTCATCTTGACCTATGACGAGGAGGGTGGCCTTTACGAGCAAGTGCCTCCTGCGCGAGCCATCAAGCCTGACAATATTGCTCCCAAACTGCGGACGGGAGACAAGCCGAGCGACTTCTTCCAGACCGGGCTTCGCGTACCAATGATTGTTATCTCGCCTTGGGTGAAACCAAGCTTCGTTTCCCATACTTCGCGCGATTACACATCAATCCTGCGGCTGATCGAGGACACCTTCGCCGTTAAGCCGCTGACACTGCGCGACAGCAACGCCGACGACATGATGGAGTTTTTCGATTTCTCAGCTGGCCCGCGGCTTTTAACTCCTCCACCACTTCCCGCCCAGCCCACCAACGGCGTGTGCGACAACAAACTGGAGAAGGCGCCGGGATTCTAACTGCAACTGGCGTACTCAGCAGCGCAAACTTTTGCGCAACCTAAGAACTCTCCATTTATCAGTGTGTCGGTTCATTTGTCAGAACCTACCTAGCTAACAAAATCCTGCACCTGCTCTGCTAAGGTGAACCGAACGCGTCTCAAAATCAGACTGAGACACAGATATGGCTGCGGGGGCACGCTCGTATGCAGTTGTATGTCCGCTCAGAATCCGTTGTTTCGCGCGTGATTGCCGGGGAGACTTTAATCATTCCCGTGCGCAAAGGCGTGGGCGATCTTGCCTCCATTTACAGCCTCAATGAAGTTGCCAGCGCGATCTGGAAAATCATCACCGGCCCCCGAAGCACAGATGATATTCTCCACATCCTCCAGGAAGAATTTGCGGGCGAGCCTGAGCAAATTGGGCGTGACCTCAGGGCTTTTCTCGACGAAATGAGTTCCGCCGGACTGATCAATGAAGTTGGGGTTTCGGCATGACTATGAATGCCGTTTCTTACGGCGAGTTCAGTCTGGGCCTCCATCAACATTTTGGCGATAAGCGTACCCCGGTGGACGTTTCGATTGAGATGACCCGGCGCTGCCCGCTGGAGTGCCAGCACTGTTACAACAACTTGCCCATGGGTGATCTTGGGGCGCGTAACCGCGAGTTGTCCAGGCAGGAATACGAAGCAATTCTCGATGAACTCGCAGAGATGGGCGTTATCTGGCTGCTGTTTACCGGCGGAGAGATTTTCGCCCGCAAAGATTTCCTTGAGATATACACCTACGCCAAGCAAAAGGGATTTCTGATCACACTTTTTACCAATGGCATTCTGATCAATGAAAAGATCGCGGATTACCTCGTTGAGTTCCCGCCGTTTGCCATCGAGATCACGCTCTATGGCCGCACCCGAGAAACGTATGAAGCATTGACCCAAGTCCCGGGAAGCTTTAACCGTTGCATGCGCGGCATTCGGCTATTACAAGAGCGCGGGCTGCCGCTGAAGTTGAAAACCGTCGGAACCAGAGTCAATTGCCATGAAGTGATTGGAATGCGGGAATTTGCCGAGCACGAATTGGGAGTGGATTTCAAGTACGAATCCTTGATCAATCCGCGAATCGATTGCTCTCAGGCGCCGCTGGAAGTTAGGCTCTCGCCGGAAGAGGTGGTCGCGCTGGACTTGAGCTGGCCGAAATTGGCCAGCGAATACCGGCTGTTGCTTCACCAGACTATAGGCAAATCGGTGCTGCCAAGCAGCACGGTTTATGTCTGTGGCGGCGGAGTGAAATCTTTCGCCATAGATCCCTACGGACATATGAGTATTTGCGTGATCTCGCACCAGGAAACTTACGACATTCGTAGTGGCAGCGTACGCCAAGGCTGGGACCAGTTCCTGTTCAAAGTTAGGCAACGCGAGCGCACCCGGCCGACAAAATGCGACACGTGCAGAATTCAGACCGTCTGCAGTATGTGCCCGGCCAATGGCGAACTGGAGAATGGAGATCAAGAATCGCCGGTGAGCTTCCTGTGTGAGGTCGCACACTTGCGCGCACTGGCCTTGGGTTTTGAAATTCCGGAACACGGCGATTGTGAGTTTTGCAGTGACAACCAAACACGAAAAGACTTGCGAGCGTCGGCGGCTCGGATCGCATCTCGCGAAGTCAATCCTGAAGAATGGATCGCGCCGAAGCCGCTGTTGCCGGTGCTTAACAATGCCGCAGCTTCTTCGTGCGGCGGCTGTGGATCGTTTCACTGATTCAGGTTAAGGGCGGCCGCTAAATACATGGAGGCAAAGCATTCATGACCGATGACGCAAAAAATCAAAAGAAGGCTTATGAGCCGCCAAGAGTCACGGTTGTAAGTCTTCGGCCCGAAGAAGCCGTTCTGGGACATTGCAAATCCAATTCGTCGGCGGGACCGGTCGGGTCGAATTGCCAGGGCGGGGGCCCCGCCTGCCGGGGCAACGGATCCTGAGCCGGATCATATCGACTTTATGTTCGCTGTAGCCGCCCAATCCGAGTTCACCAATCCTTTATTGCTGAATCAGGACACCATTCGCATTGGGGATGTGTCCATTTCTCTAGTCGGTCTCTGGCCTGATGATTCCGAACTCGATGCCGGACTGAGGCAATTTTCTGTTGCGTCTTGCGAAGCCGACATACAAGTTGGTGTGGAGTGGGCGGAGAATCTGCCGCGCAGAACCGACGTCCCGGAGTTTGATTCTGGTTCGCTTTGGTCATCTTATCGTGCTGGCACAGACCGCATATTTGATTTCTCCAGCGAGGCCGTTAGCGAACAGCCTTATAAGCGCCTGCGCGTTGATTATGGTTTTCGCCGCGGGCAATTGATTCTCAATCGCGAAGCACTCGCAGCCCATCGGCCGATTTCTCCCCTGGAGTATCCGACAGATGAATTGCTGATCACGAATTATCTGGCCCACTACGGACTCGGAGTAGAGGTCCACGGTTGCGGTCTCGTTGATTCTGAAACCGGAGGGCACTTGTTGCTCGGCCATTCCGGGGCGGGCAAGAGCACGACCACGCAACTCTGGCGGTCTTTGCGCAAACCCGAAATTCTTAGCGACGATCGCCTCATTCTGCGCTTGCAGGACGGCGAACTGTGGATGTATGGCACCCCGTGGCATGGAGAGGGCCGGTTCGCTTCGCCTGGTAAATCGAAAATCAGCAGAATTCTTATTCTGCACCATGGAGAAAGGAACCAATTCACCGAGCTTTCCCGGCCGCAGGCCGCAGCGGAATTATTTGCGCGATGCTTTCCGCCCTTCCATAGCCCCGCCGGTTTGCATGGGGTTATCGAATTTCTCGAACGCGTCGTCAACGCGGTCCCCTGCTATGAATTCCGGTTTGTTCCAGACGCTCGCGCAGTTGATGCCGTGATGGAGATGGACCGTGTCAGCGTCTCTCATTAAGGATCGGGCAGAAAGCTCTACGTTCGCAGATTTAGCGCGGCACCTCGTGGCTTCCGGAAGGTCGTTTCGTTTTAGAGCCAGGGGGCGAAGCATGCTTCCGGCGATCGACGATGGGGATGTCCTGCACGTGGAGCCTCTCGGCAAGGTGAGGCTCAAGTCCGGCGACGTCGTT
>DATJHT010000003.1:0-12976 GCA_035493765.1 Terriglobales bacterium | reverse complement strand
AAAGCGCGAACAAGTGGAGGTGGCGCATTCCCAGAGTCTCACCGCCGATATAACGTCTCCCTTGTAAATGTTTTTCGATCTCGGCAAATTCAAGCGGGAGGCTTCGGCGCAGGAGTTGAGCGACCGGCTGGCACAATTGGGCTTGCGCACCAGCGTGGTTCCACGCGGCCACCTATGGATGAATTCGTACCAGGTACTCGTGGGCCCCTACGTAGATGTCCAGGAAGAAAAAAAGATCAATACCGACTTGCTCTCGCATGGATACAAGCCGCGACCACTCGAGAGGGGGTCGCGCGGCATCGCCTTCCGTTCAAAACTGAGCGTTGAACGCACGTACCTGCCCCTCGGGGATGTGGATATAAGCTGGGAGTCTTACTTGACCGATGCAAAGGTAAAGTTCACTCGCGAACACGACGTGGTTGCGAGTGCGAGTGCGAAATGGGCGAGACGGCCAAAGAAGTACTCTGATGACGAATACGTATACCAGAACCAGCCGGATGGCTCCCGGCCGCTGATCGAAATTCATTTTGCCGGGCTGGATCGGGCGCTGGTGTTCAGCAATATTCCGTGAACACCCCGTCTCAGGCGCGGACTTTTCCATGCCCAAATTATGACCATGGTAGCCACATGATAGTTGGCACGGGAATCGATATTGCTGAAGTTCATCGCATCGGCGAAGCCATCTCCCGTTTTGGCGACCGTTTTCTGGGACGGATATTCACCGCCGCCGAAAGAAGTTATTGCGACTCCAAGGCCAACCGCATTGAACGATATGCGGCTCGATTCGCCGCCAAAGAAGCATCTATGAAGGCACTGGGCACCGGCTGGAGCCAAGGCGTGCGCTGGCGCGACATTGAAGTTTACCGCAGGCCCGGCGCCCGCCCGACGATCAGGTTTTATGGCAAAGCTGCAGAGTTCGCCGCGAAGTTGCGCGCCACCAACGTGGCGCTCTCCATTTCGCACACGCCCGAGCAGGCGATTGCCAGCGTCATCTTAGAAAGCTAACGCGTCCTGACGAATCCGCCAACCAGGGTTTGATACACTGGCCGTCTTTCATGTCCAGCCCAGGAACTTTGTCTCGAGCTATCCCCCCTTCAATCCAGCCGATACCAGGCGCGACCTTGGCCGCCGGCGTTGCGCTGAGCAGTTTCGCCGCCTTATTGCTTGAACTTTCTTTGACCAGATTGTTTTCGGTCGTCCTCTTCTATCACTTTGCTTTCCTGGCAATTTCAATCGCTCTGCTGGGACTGGGGGCGGGAGGCGTGTTCGCCCATCTAAGAAAACAAGATTTGAAAAGCAAAGAACTGAGGGTGATTGCCAGCACTTGCGCTGGCTTGAGCGCAGTTGCCATTCCTTTTGCGCTTGAAGTTGTGTTGCACGTTCCAGTCTCGCTGAATCTTACCGGCGGGAACTTCCTCCGCTTGACCGTAATTTACTTGGTCTCGGCGGTCCCATTCTTCCTCACCGGCCTCCAGTTCTCGGTGATCTTCGCTCGGATGCCCGGCAGCATCGCGCGGCTGTACGGGGCTGATTTAGCCGGAGGCGCGCTCGCCTGTATTGCTATTGTGCCGTTGTTGAACTGGATCGGCGGCCCCAACGCCGTTTTGTTTTCAGCTCTGGTAGCGGCGATTGCAGCCCTTGTGTGGGCCCCGAATATTGCAATGAAAAAACGTACGGGCACGCTTGCTGTTTTTGTTTTGCTGGTGATCGGCTTGAATCATTCCGGCAAGGTGGCGGACATCGTCTGGGCCAAAGGGATCCGGCGTCAGAACGTGGAGTTTGCTCGCTGGAATGCGATTTCCCGCGTGGAGGTGGACCGGCAGCAGGATGGTGCCCGCATCGTCGTGATCGACGCTGATGCCAACACTTTCATTATGAATGCTGACCCGCGCCAGTGGGATGGATCAGAGTGGCAACGCCGTTTGATGAGTTCACCTCCGGCGATCGTGAACGTGCTTAGGCCTCGCGGAGAGTACGCGATCATTGGCCCGGGTGGCGGCGTTGACGTGCTGCGCGCAGTTGCCAATGGCAGCCCTGACGTTACCGGCATCGAAATCAATCCGATCATCGCAACCGATATTATGCGCGGCCGCTATGCGGATTTTGCCTACCACCTGTATCAGCGGCCTGAGGTTCACATTCATGTAAGCGATGGCCGTTCCTTCATCCGCAATGCGGAGCAGCAATTCGATGTGGTGCAAATGACGCTGGTGGATACGTGGGCCTCTACCGCAGCAGGCGCATTCGCACTGAGCGAAAACAGTCTGTACACCACCGAAGCATTCATTGAATATTTCAAGCACCTGAAGCCAGATGGCTTGATCGCGATCACGCGATGGGAATTCCAGCAACCCCGCGAGGCGCTCCGCGTGGTTTCAGTCGGGATGAATGCACTGCACAAGCTCGGAGTTACTGACGCTACTAATCACTTCATCGTGATTTCGCAATCCCAGCTGAATGAAGACGGAATCAATGTCGCTGTTTTAACGAAAAAGAGTGAGTTCACGCCCGAGGAAGAAGCAATGGTGAGGCAGCACATTGCAAAGAATCCACCGATGCAGGTCTTATATTCGCCGTCGGGCCAGGAGCACAACCCATTTGCCGGCCTGATCAAGAGCAATGACCCGTATTCGTTCAGCAACAACTATGCCTACAACGTCACCCCGGTAAGTGATAACAAGCCCTTCTTCTTTTTTACGTTGAAACCTGGGCAGATATTTCGCCAGCAGACGGAACATGCAATGGATTGGAAAGTGAACCTCGGGGTTGCCGTGCTGGCCATGCTGCTGCTGATTTCCATCATCGCGGTGCTGCTGTTTTTAGTAGTACCGCTGATGCTGGAGCGCGGCCATACTCACAGCTCTGCCAGCCGATTGCTATACTTCGTAGCCATTGGCCTGGGATACATCCTTGTAGAAGTAACATTCATTCAACGATTCGTGCTGTTCCTGGGACATCCAACTTACGCGCTTACAGTGGTTATTTTTCTTATGCTGCTGGCCAGCGGGGGCGGAAGCTTAATCTCGCGGAGATGGACCCCGCTCGGACGCGCGATATGGCTCCCCCTGTTGGCGATTATTGCAGCCTTGCTGCTGTACCTTGCGGTTCTTCCCGGGCTGCTGGACCGTTTTGTCGGTGTGGCATTCCCCTTCAAAGTTCTGATTAGCGGCGTATTACTGGTTCCCTTAGGCCTGGCCATGGGCATGCCATTTCCAACCGGTCTGCGGACGCTGGCAATTCCCAAAGAACGATCTGCGGAGCATTCCATTGAGTGGGCTTGGGCGATGAACGCGGCCTCAAGTGTATTGGGATCGGTGCTGGCGATTGTGATTGCCATCGAATTCGGATTGAACATTACGCTGGCTTGCGGCGCCGCCGCTTATGGGTTGGCGTTTCTGTTTCATATCCAGCTTCATCAAAAACTTTCGCTGCCATGAGCCGAAGCCGTGTTCTGCTATCATCATGAAAATCGGAGGCCGGAGAACATGATCGCTCGTGCTCAAGGAGCGGCGCGCAAGCGCATTGCACGGCCTCAAAGAGTTCTGCCCGGGAGGACAGTTGCCTAGCCAGAAGCAGTTGAAATGGTCTCAACTGAAAGTAGGGCTAACGGTGGTCTTCTCCGCCCTCCTTCTTGCAGTGCTCATCATTCTGATGAGCGGGGGTGGCATGTTCACCTCCAAAATCACAATATATTCTTACGTTCCCGATGCCAGCGGTCTTCGCCAGGGTGCGCCTGTGCGCCTAAGTGGTGTTGATATAGGCAATGTAAAAGGCATCCGTGTGGTCCAGGGCCATGCGCTCAATCCGGTCGAGATAACCATGAAAGTGAACGAGAAGTTTCATTTTTTCCTGCGCAAGGACTCGCTCACGATCTTGTCCACCGCCGGAGTGCTCGGCGAATCATTCATTAACATCGACAGTTCGCATGCCAGCGGGCCTGAGGCGAAAGATGGAGATGTGCTGCAAAGCAAGGACCAGCCCGGCTATGACGATGTGATTCGCGCCGCCAACAGCAGCTTGCAAAACATGGACGTGCTGCTCAAGCGCATGGACCGGATTATCGCTTTCGTGGAGAGTGGGCAGGGATCGATTGGCAAGCTGATTTATGATCCCGCACTCTATAACAAGGTGAATGGCACCGTCGCCGAATTTCAAACTCTTGTGGACGACATCGCAAAAGGTAACGGCAGCCTGGGCAAGCTGATTGAGGATGATGAGCTCTATAACAAGGCGAACGCAACTATCGACAAAGTCAATCAAATGATCGACCAGGTCAATGCTGGCAACGGTACCGTCGGTAAACTGCTAAAAGATCCCGCCCTCTACGACAACGCGAACCGGACAGTCAGCAATATCAAACAGCTTACCGATGACATCAACGCCGGAAAAGGCGCGATAGGCAAGCTGGCGAAAGATCAGGAATTCGCCAACAAGCTGCAGAACACCATGGACCGCCTCAATGACATGGTGAACCGTCTAGATGCCGGCGAAGGCAGCGCCGGAAGATTTTTGCGCGACCCTGCGCTTTATAACAACACCAACAAGCTGCTCACCGATACGCAAGAGCTGATCAAGGCCATTCGCCAGAATCCCAAGAAATATCTGACGATCCACCTGAAGTTGTTCTAACGCCGGAAAGAACTTCGTTTCTACGGATCAACACGGATTTACCGTGGATTTGAATTTGAAGGCGGGTGATAACCCGTGTGAATCGGAGTTAATCAGCGGCGAAGAAGTCCACCGAGGTTCACCTCTGTAGCAAATCCACGGGCGCGTGAACGTCATGCACGCGAATATAATCCGCCAGGGCTGGATGCTTCTTCTTCACTTCTTCATACATCGCGTAAGCGACTTTTCGATAAGAAGCATGCCCGGCGGGGCCGGTGCGCAGCTCTGAAATATAAGCTGCTTCGGCGAAATCCATTTTGAAAAGAGTGCGCTTTCGGAAACCAAGAGGAATGGCATACTGCGAACTCTCTGCGGCCTCAACTGCGCTGGATCTAGAAATATTTTGAATGGCGGAGGAAGTGGCGTCCATCGCCGACTCATAGCCGTCGAGCGCGCCTGCAGGTTCGAGTTCCGGCGGGACGTCATATCCGTGCTGGGTCGTGAACGCTTGTTCGATCTGGATGCAACGGCGGTGCCGGTGCATATCACGGAATCCGCCAATGTCCATGAGGATGTCGAAGCGGAACTGCTGACCTGAACGAAAGCTGCGCAGCATTTCATCATGACGGCCGCGATGCCGCAGGCCGGCATCGATAATTTCCTTTCGGCGCGCTTCACTGAGAGCCTCAACACTTCGGCGAATCTGCCGATAGGAGTACGAGCAATGCTCGTACAGAAGCGTGGTAGCCAATTCTACGTCCAGCGGCTCGTCATCGAGCAGATCGACTGGGAGGACAGAATCGACCGCTGCTGACCCCATCAACTCTGACGCAATCTCGTGCAGTTCGCGCCGGGTTTGCATCTCGTACGAATTCGGGTCGGCATACTTGACCAGCGTGGGCGCGACCCGAACTTCTTTGAGTAATTCGGCTTCGGCTCGGGCGCCAAGCTCCGGCGAAACCTCGCCAATTTCATGCACCAGTTTGCGCAACGAATCATGGTTCACGTTATAAGCGGCGGAAGTTGCCGCACGTTTCAATTGCTCTCCCAGTTGCCTGACTTCTTTGTGGGTATGCGAGAGCAGGTGAGAAACCTGTGTCTCCAGGGTGCGGGCATTTACGATTTCGCCGAGAGAAGTGTTGGCTGCAAGCGGCAGCAAGTATCGCGAGATATCGAACGCGCGGGCGCGCAGCGTGCGCTCGTAAGCCTCCTGTTTCATTTCGACCGGTTTTGGCGTGATGCTGACGAGATACTGAAACATCTTTTCCGAAATGGACTCGTAAGCGGAAAAAAGATTGCCAATAGTCTGCCGGTAAAGGTCAAGCGCTGCCTTGTCGTTGCCGAAGTCGGGGATGAAGTAGCCGCTTTTGCGAAAATCCTGGTAGCGCGTCGATCGCTCCTGGCCATCCCATCGCGGTTCGTCCGCGATAACAATGGCGGCCAGAATTGAAAGCCGTTCAATTGCCAGCGCAATGTGGGCGAGGTCGGCAATCGAACGGTGGCCATATTGAAAGTAAAAAGTGTTCAGGAATTTTTCAGCCTTCTGCGAACTGATCTCCTTGAGGGCTTCTTTCATCGAGAGCGATGACCGGGAATACTTGGCCATGGCATAGGCCTGAATCTCAGGCTCCGCGCCGAATACGGCGAAGACTTCGGCAGAAGAACTCGTGACGGGAGCGCTGCCGTTAGCAGGCGTGGCGGTAGAGACGACTTCAGCCATAGCGGACCTCAGGAGAAAAGTGAGATTGAATCTTATATCCGTGTGAAACAGGGCGCAATGAGTTCGCCGAGGCGCGCATTAACCACGAAGGACACAAAGGCGCAGAGGAGAAAGCATCGGCAATCGACGATTTATAGCGTGTGCAGATATGCCAGTAAATCTTTCACCTGCTGGTCGGTCAGCACGTTGCCGAAGCCATCCATCTTGTTTCGGCCGATGCGAATGATCTCGCCAACCCGGTCATCGTTCGCGGGCATGCCGCTCTGGCTCAGATATTGTTTCTTGAAAATTCCCTTCAGGCTGGGACCTTTGCGGCCTCGAGACGAATATGCCGAATGGCAGCGGTTACAGTATTGGTCGTAAATGTGGCGTCCGGCGGCTTGTTGCGGGGTCAATCCCAATTCGGCGTCGCTCTTCCTGCGCTCGACATCGCATCCCGCACATAAAATGGCAAGAAGACTTATACAGCACAGCACGCAACGAACGGCGGCATTCATTTCCCGGGATTGACCGCAGCTTCGACAATGCTGTCGATGACTTCATTGACACGCTTGCCCGAAAGGCTGAAGTTGTTCGCCAGAATAGCGAACGCGATTTGTTCCCCTTTCGCGGTGACAGCGTATCCGGAAAGAGTTTTAACGCCGCCCAGTGATCCGGTTTTTCCATAGACACGTGCTTCGGGATCAAGATCTTTGAATCGCTCGGCGAGAGAACCGTCCTTGCCGGCAACCGGAAGCGAATCGCGGAACTCTGCCCCCCAGGGCTGCGTCGAAGCATAACGCAACAATTCCACCACCGCATGTGGCGTAACCAGGTTTTGCCGGGACAGGCCGGAGCCATCATAAAAGACGTAATCATCGCCAGAGATATTCGCGTTATTCAAGAAGCCGCGCAGAACCTCGAGACCTGCCTGCACCGTGCCTCCCGTGCCTTTCTCACGTCCGAGAAGTCGCAACAAGATCTCCGCATGCAGATTCTGGCTGACTTTGTTGATCACATCAATGTCCTGCGAAAGCGGCGAGGATTGATACTCGCCGAGCACCAGAGGTCCTACAGGTGTAGTTAGCGAGTGCTCAGCGCCTCCACGGCTGGAGGCAACCACGGTGGTCGTAAAAGTGGAAAGGCTGGCCAGTTCGGTGTGGCGAGTACGGTCTTTGCCGTAAACCGCAATCCCTCGAACTTCGAGCAGGTGACGAAACAAATTCGCTGCAAATTCTGCGGGGTCCTCGATGGCCAAGCCTTCGTTCACGCCGCCATCATCCAGCGGCATTGTTCCCCATAAGGTCAGCGTAGTCGAACCAGGCTCGCGATTGATGTAAATCTTGCGGCCGGTGCCAGCGGGTGTGGTCAGCAGACGATTGTCAATGGTGTAGTAATCGGCGAAGGGCGTGACGCTGACAAAGGCGCGGTCGCCGGCCCGTGCCCCGGGCAGGATATTCACAAAAATCACGTTGTCGTTGACCGTGAGCGCGGAAACCGGGGCGCCGTCTGGCCACACCAGATCGTCCTGGCTCCAGCCTTCGCCGTAGCGCTCAAAGGCAAAGTACGAGTCGTCCGCGACTATGTCACCGTCAACATATTTCACGCCCTTCTGCACCAGTTCATCGGCGAGTCTCTCGAGCACCCGCACTGCATCGGCATCACGCTGGGTGTGAGTGTTGTAGGGCAGCTCGCGGCCGGACAGATTGGGATCGCCGCGCCCCACCAGAACGAGATCGCCGCTTAGGCGTCCATATTTGTCTAATGAGCCGCTGGTTTCGACAGTAGTGCGGAACTTGTAATCCGGGCCGATCAAAGCCAGCGCAGCGGCGGTGGTGAAAAGCTTAGTGTTAGACGCGGGCGTAAACATCTTGTCCGCGTTGATTGCGCACAGGACCTTTCCGGTTTGAAGGGAAGTAATTTCAATTCCCCAGAAGCCGCGCCCCAGGTCCGGTTGAGCAACGATTTTTTCGACTTCTTTTTTTAAATTTGTGTGTTTGTGCGGGGCCGCCTGGGCCGTGGGGACGACCAAGGCGCAGATCAGAACACAAAGCGGGGTTCGGCGGGTGAACATCTACATAGATAAGTCTAGCACCGGTGCGAGAGAAGCTTAAACTCGGGCCTGCCATTGCCCTCGAGTTTAGAATCGTAAATATGCGTCCGGTTTTCAACTGGAACCTGGGTGACCGCTCGCTCGAACTGGGCAAGCGCACCCTGGTGATGGGCATTGTGAACGTGACGCCGGACTCGTTTTCGGACGGCGGTAAGTATTTTTCAGCAGAACAAGCTATCGCGCACGCGTTGAAGTTGCAGGATGATGGCGCCGACATCCTGGACGTCGGTGGGGAATCAACCCGCCCGGGGGCTAAAGTCGGCCTGAAAGATGCCGCCGTTAGTGTTGCAGACGAACTGCAGCGCGTCCTGCCGGTGATCGCGGGCCTAAAGCGGGCGAAGCCAGAGGCCATCGTCTCAGTCGACACATACAAGGCCCGCGTGGCCCAAGCGGCGGTTGAATCCGGCGCAGAAATTGTCAACGATGTTTCGGGGCTGCAGTGGGACCCAGAGATGACTGCCGCATTAGCGAAACTCAACTGCGGACTAGTGCTCATGCACGCGCGCGGAAGGCCAGACGAATGGGCCTCGCTGCCCACGGTCTCCGACCTGGTCACTTTGGTGAAGCGGGAACTGCGCGAACGCGCTGACAAAGCCATCACATCCGGCATCAAGCGAGATCGCATCGCGATTGATCCCGGATTCGGATTCGGCAAACGTAATGAGGAAAACTATCCGTTACTTCGGCGTTTCCATGAGTTTCACGAGCTTCGTTTTTCGCTGGTAGCTGGGATGTCACGTAAGTCATTCATCGCACACGCTCTGATGCGAAATGGGCGTCGCCTTGAAACTGCCGACAGGTTGTTCGGCACGCTGGGCGCGGAAGTCGCGGCAGCACTGAAGGGCGCTCACATAATTCGTACTCACGACGTCAAAGCTTGCGTGGAAGCCGTTCGGTTGGCCGACATTGCCGTCTGAGACACTGAGAATGCGCGATCCTGCTTCCCATAATTTTCGGAGGACAAATGCGTTATTTGTCATACCTAGTTCTGCTCGCAATTCCCGTGGTTTTCATTTTTGCTGCACGGTCTGATCAAGCTGCTGACACCCAGAGTTTGTCTGCCCGGCACGCGCAGTTCACCCAGCTTCTTGCAGATGAGTGGGAATACGAAATGCGCGAGAGCCCGGAGTACGCCACCCAGGTCGGCGACAATCGCTACAACGACCGCTGGAGCGATTATTCACTGGAGCACCAGTTTCAGCAGGGAAAAGATGCACAGCAGTGGCTTGCGCGTTTCCAGGCTGTGAACACCGCGGGCTTCAGCGAGCAGGAGAAGCTGAGCGCCGCGTTGATGATCCGCGGCCTGAAGGAGCGCATTGAAGGAATCAACCTCAAGACCTTTGAGATGCCTATCGACCAATTCAATGGCATCCACCTGGGGCTGGCGCAGGTCGTAGACAGCACGCCGTTCAATTCCGTCAAAGACTACGAAGACTACCTTTCACGTTTGCACAAATTGCCCCTCGTATTTGACCAGATCATTGGCCTTCTTCAGCACGGCGAAAAAGATGGGCTCATGCCGCCGAAATATCTGCTCGAGAAGACAGTCGACCAGTGCAAAAAGCTGGCGCAACCTGAAGGAGAGGCGAATCCGTTCGGCAGACCGGTCACAAAATTCCCAGACAGCATTCCGGGGGCTGACCGCAAGCGCCTGCACGATGCGATCATATTGGCGGTGAACGATCAGGTCCGCCCGGCGTACACCAAGCTGGCAAATTTTATTGCCACCGATTATGCGCCGAAAGGACGGACCGAACCCGGCGTCTGGTCGCTGCCCAACGGCGATGCGCTCTACCGCTACGACATTCGTGTGCTCACCACAACCAGCATGGATCCCGAACAAATTCATGAGATCGGTTTAAAAGAGGTTGAGCGGATTGAAGGCGAGGAACTGGCGATCGCCAAGAAACTTGGCTTCAACGATCTGAAAAGCTTCAGGGCCGAGTTAAAGCATGACCCCAAAGTCTTCGCGACCTCGCCGGATGGCATTCTCGAAAAATACAGAGGTTACATCGATCAGATGAGACCGGAGCTACCGAAATTGTTCGGGCTGCTGCCGAAGACTCCGGTTGAAGTCCAGGCCATGCAGGCCTACCGCGCCGCTGATGCTGCCGGTGCGGATTATCAGCAGGGCACGCCCGACGGGTCCCGCCATGCCGTCGTCTGGGTCAATACCAGCGATTACAAGCATCGCGAGATGATGACCGCGGAATCCACCGCCTATCACGAGGGCATTCCAGGTCACCACATGCAGATCGCCATCGCGCAGACCCTGCCCGAAGTTCCCAAATTCCGCCAGGAGGCATTTTATTCGGCATACCAGGAGGGCTGGGCGCTATACGCCGAACGCCTGGGCAAAGACGTAGGCTTCTATCAGGATCCTTACTCTGATTTCGGCAGGCTGGAAGACGAAATGCTTCGTGCCATTCGGCTGGTCACTGACACTGGTGTGCATTACAAACACTGGACGCGTCAGCAGATGGTCGATTTCTTCCACGAACACTCCTCAACCGATGAGCCCAATGTTCAGGCTGAAACCGACCGCTACATCGTCTGGCCGGCGCAGGCGCTGGGCTACAAGCTAGGCCAACTTGAAATCCTCAAGCTCCGTGACCGAGCGAAGAACGAGCTTGGCGCCAAGTTTGACATCCGGACTTTCCATGACGAAGTCCTGGACGCCGGCGCGTTGCCGCTCGATGTATTCGATCAGCGGGTGAATGCCTGGATCGACGGGCAGAAGAGTGCCGCAGGCGGCGCACACTGAAAGCGGCCGCTGGTAGTCTGTTTTCATGGATGCGATCGAACGCCTAGAGAATGATTCCCGCGTATCAGTGCTGCGAAAGGGCGTTCCCGATCCGGATGGCCGCTGCGTAGTTTACTGGATGCGGCGTTCTTTGCGAGGCATGGACAATCCGGCGCTGGAAACCGCTATCAGTGTCGCGAATGCACTAGCCAAGCCCGCAGTCGTGTTCTTCGCGCTGATTCCGGTCGCGAACGCCAATCTGCGGCACTACACATTCCTGGTCCAAGCCCTGGCCGAACTTGCGGATGAACTCCGAACCCGCAACGTCGGCTTCATTCTTCGTCGCCACCCAGACCACAGTGTTGCGAATTTTTGCGGAGAAGTTCGCGCCGCCCTCCTCATAACTGACGAAAATCCACTGCGCGGACCGCAAAAGCGGCTGGCACGGACGGTTCGTGCGTCGCGAATTCCAGTGTGGAGCGTAGATTCAGATGTCGTCGTTCCCAGCAAGCTGATCGATAAAAAACAATACGCTGCTCGCGTAATCCGGCCTAAGCTGCTGAAATTGCAGACCGAGTTTCTGGTTACGCCAACAAACCGCAACGCCCGTGTGAAGTGGACCAGCGGGTTGAGGTCACTGCCCGCCGATGTCTCGTCGCTCAATGGCATAAAAATCGACCGCTCGGTGCACGTCGTTCCGATGAAAGGCGGAAGTAGAGAACCTTTACGACTGTTGCGCGATTTCACTCAAAATAAGTTGGCAGGCTATTCCAAATGGCGGAATCACCCGGAAGCGGACGGCACGAGTCATCTGTCGCCATACCTGCATTTCGGGATGATCTCTCCCGTGCGAATCGCCCTTGAAGTCAACAACGCGAGAGCTCCGCGTGAAGCCCAAGACGTGTTCCTCGATCAGCTCATCACCTGGCGCGAGCTCTCAATCAACTTCGTACGCTTCAACGAGCAGTACGACAGCTTCGAATGCGCTGAGCCCTGGGCGCATCGCACCTTGGGCAAGCATGCGAAAGACAAGCGTCCAGTTGTGTACAACGAACGTCAGCTGGAAAATGCCGAGACTTACGATCCGCTCTGGAACGCGGCGCAGATGCAGATGGTCCAGCACGGCTGGATGCACAACTACATGCGCATGTATTGGGGCAAGAAAATTTTGGAGTGGACGCGTTCGCCGGCCGAGGCGTTCCAGATTGCGGTGCGCCTCAATGACAGATACGAAATGGATGGCCGCGATCCGAACGGGTATGCGGGTATTGCGTGGGCGATTGCTGGAAAACTTGATCGCCCCTGGTTCGAGCGTCCGATTTTCGGTCAGATCAGATATATGTCGCTGGCCAGCACTGGCAGGAAATTCGACAGCAAGAAATACATCGCGCAAAATTCGAAGGAGGCGCCGTGACCTCAACGAGTATGGCGCCTATTGCTGTGGGATGTGCCTCATTGCGTAGGCGAGCGCTCCCCACATGATAGCTGCAAACCCGCAAAAGGCAATCGTCGGCACCCAGAAAAATAAAATTCTCAGAGTTTTGTCGCCAAGCCGGCCAGTCACAAAAAAGAGCGCCAGGAATGATAAGAACAAGATCAGGAACCACCCTGAGAACAGGTTTTCGAACATTCTTCCTGCGACCGCGCCTAGTCCCGTTGCTTTTTCCTGACCGATGTTGCGGAACGACGTCCAGAACGTTGGCACGAACATTGCCAGAATCATCGACGTTAATGAAGTGAGCGCTGTTTTTACGTAAAGCACGACGGGCCGACTGTCATCGGCCCGCAACAAATCATCCATTTTCGACCTCTC
>DATJHT010000002.1:0-10051 GCA_035493765.1 Terriglobales bacterium | reverse complement strand
CTCACAGTTGGTGCCGGGAACAGGACTTGAACCTGCACGCCTTTCGGCACTGGATCCTAAGTCCAGCGCGTCTGCCAATTCCGCCATCCCGGCCTGATCTGATTCTAAATCACCACAAACCGGCAGCGCAGGCTCCGGCTCAGTTACACTAGGTGCGCCATGATCATCCCCACGCAGCCGAATTTTACCGTTACCAATACTCCTGATTACCGGGAAACCTACGCCAACAGCGTGCAGGTTCGAGTGAATGTCTGGGATTTTTTCCTGGTTTTCGGCACCATGCAGCAGCAATCCGAAAATCAAGTGGAAGTGCGAAATTTTCAGGGCATTTATCTCAGCCCGCAGCAGGCCAAGGCGCTGGCGGCAATTCTGCAGCAGAACGTGTCGAACTACGAGAGCACGTTTGGTGAGATCAAGCTTGATCCCAGGGCGACTGCTGCCGGCCCAGTGCATTAAAGTCTGACAACCAGTTCTGACCAACAGTTCCCAATACCGATGGTTGAATACGGCAGCACTGTTCACCATTTTAGCTGTCCTGCTGATCGTTTCCCATGCTCCGCTATTGCGCCTGCCGTATTTCTGGGACGAAGCCGGGTATTACATTCCCGCGGCGCGCGATCTGCTGGCCGGATCGCTGATTCCTTATTCAACTCCTTCTAATGCGCATCCTCCGTTGGTGATGGCCTGGCTGGCGCTAAGCTGGAAACTCTTCGGGCAAAGTCAATTGGTGACGCGCTGCGCCATGTTGTTGTTGGCTGCGTTCTCGTTAACCGGTTTGTTTCGCCTCGCGAAGACCGTTTCGAATTCGACCGTGGCGGTCGCGAGCACGATATTAACAGCGATTTATCCGGTGTTTTTTGCGCAGAGTTCTTTGGCGCAGGTTGATCTGCCGGCCGCCGGGTTGGTGTTCTGGGCTCTGGAATCGTATGTGCGGCGTCGAAATCTGGCGATGGCGATCTGGTTTTCGCTGGCAGCACTAGCAAAAGAAACAGCCATTCTGGTGCCGCTGGGGTTGATGGTGTGGGAGGGCAGTCGTGTCTTTCTCGATCGGCATCGCCGGAGATGTAGGTTCTTGGATTCTGAAGATGCTGAATCTCGTGAGGAGAGTTTGCCCTCAGGTCAAGTAAACAGGCAAGGTGGCACGGCGGAGAGCTGCGCCTTTGCCCGTATTGCTGAAGGACGATTAAAACAGCGCGAGTTCCACGATGGCTTTTTCCTGCTGATTCCCATCGTTCCCCTGGCGCTCTGGTACGCCTACCACTATGCGAAAACCGGATTCGTTTTCGGCAATCCTGAGTTCTTTCGTTACAACGTGCAGGGGAACTTTCACGTTCTACGGATATCCCTCGCATTGCTGCTGAGAATCTGGCAGACGGTCGGATATTTGAATTTGTATGTGCTGACGTTGGCATGTTTGCTGGCGATGAAGTTTCCAGCATTGCCTCGGGGCGGGCGATTCACCGGTGACGATCAATGGCCAACGACTGGCGACGTGGCGATGCGCGAAAGGATCGCTATCCCAGTTCAGTTTTCCTTTCTTGCAATCGCAGTTATTTATCTGCTGGCGCTCTCGGTTGTTGGAGGCGCGGTGCTTGCCCGATACATGCTGCCCATCGTTCCGCTCTTTATAGTGGTGTGTGTGTCAACAATCTGGCGCAGGCTGCCGGCATGGAAGGCGGTGCTGGCGGTAGTAGCGGCAGCATTTGTCGCGGCGCTCTTCGTCAACCCGCCCTACGGATTTTCGCCGGAAGACAATCTCGCGTATCGCGATTACATTCGGCTGCATCAGGGCGCGGAAGGCTTTATCGAATTGCGGCAGCCGCATGCGCGAGTGTTGACCGCGTGGCCGGCGAGCGATGAGCTGTCGCGACCGAGTCTCGGTTATGTTGCGCGGCCGGTGCAGGTGGTCAGGATCGAAGATTTCACCGCAGAACAACTGCTGGCAGCGGCGGACGAGCGCGAACGTTTCGATATTGCGCTGGTGTTTTCCACAAAATATCAGCCGGCGCCCACGATTTTTGACCGCTGGCAGTTGTGGCAACAGTGGAAGACGCGCTACTTCGGCTACCACGTGGACCTTGGGCCGGAGGCTGCTGCTGCGGTCCTCGGTGGAACCCTTGTCTATGTGGAGCGAAGGCACGGGCAATGGGTGGGAGTGATTGAAATCCCAAAGATCGAGGAGGCGAAAAGCGTGGCCTTCTAATGCCGAGCCTGCGACTAGGAACTGAGCAAATGGCACGAATGCGTTTTGACGATCACCCACACCTGCCGTCCTGGCGCGAGAGCAAGTGAATCACGAGCACCGAGCGTTAAGTGCACGGACAATTCGACTCCGCAATCCACGCGAGCGGTCACGATGGCGTCGTGCTGGAATAAAGACAGTACACGGCCAGGCAGGATATTACGCGCGCTCAGGCCTACAGGAGCAGAAGTCGCAAGCAAAATGTCTCCAGCGCTGATGCCTACGCGTAAACGCGATCCGGCGTCGGCGCGGACCAGCGGAGTTTCCAGTTCCACTTGTGCCGATTCGAACCGGGCTGAACCCACGCGGCAAGTCATGGTGCCGCGATCCTGGTGAAGGGCCATGACCTCAGCGTCAAAAATATTTTCAAAGCCGGCAAGCTGTGCGACCGTTTCCCCACGCGGCGCGGAAAGCACTTCGTGTGGTGTGCCCTGCGCAATGAGCTTGCCGTTCTCGAGGACGAACAGCTTTTCGCCGAGCATGAAAACTTCATCGCGACTGTGGGTGACATAGAGAACGGGAATTGGAAGGCTTTGGATAGAGCGCCGCAGGTCGTCGGCGATTTTCATCCGCACCGGCAAATCGAGCGCAGCCAGGGGCTCATCGAGCAAAAGGATGCAAGGTTCAGTGATGAGCGCACGAGCCAGGGCGACGCGCTGGCGCTCTCCGCCGGAGAGTTGTGCGGGCCGGCGATTCCGCAAAGCAGCGATGCCGAGCGAATCAAGCGTCCGGGCAACACGCTGTAAACGCTCTTCTGATTGAACACCCATGATTCCATAAGCAACGTTGCCTTCGACCGTAAGGTGAGGAAAGAGTGCGAGGTCCTGAAAAACGTAGCCGACCCGGCGGTCGCGGACAGGAACGTTGATGCCTCGTTCTGAGTCCAATACCATGCGCTCGCCGATCTGAACTCGTCCGCAGTCGGCTTTGGTGAGGCCGGCGATGCAGTCAAGCAAAGTAGTCTTGCCGGCTCCCGATGCGCCGAAGAGAATGCTGATGCCGGCAGGCAAGGCAAACGAAACATCCAGAGTAAAGGATGAAAATGATTTCCGAACACAAAGATCGAGACCTGTCGGTGCCGACTTAGACGGCTGAGATATTACGTTCTCTGTCAAGTTGGGAGCAGTCGTTTTCAAGTCCGCGGCCCCAGATTCCAGAATCTGCGATTCAATGAATAGACCAGAGAAAGCAGAACAAATGCGATCACAACCAGGACTAATGCCGTCGTATTGGCGCCTGCGTAATTCAAATTCTGAACCTGATCATAAATGTTGATGGAGAGAGTGCGGGTCACGCCGGGAATGTTACCGCCCACCATGAGTACGACCCCGAATTCTCCCATGGTGTGAGCGAACGTCAGCGCGATCCCAGTCACCAGCCCGGAAATCGACAAAGGGACCATGACGCGCCAGAAAGTCCCGAATCTCGAGATGCCCAAAACATCCGAGGCAGCCAGCAGGCGAGGATCCACCGACGCCAAGGCGGACGCAAAGGGCTGCACCGCAAATGGCAGACTATATAGAACTGATCCGATAACCAGTCCGCTGAATGTGAAAGCGAGGGTGTGACCGGTCATCTCCTGCCACCACCTGCCGATCGACCCCTGCCGGCCCAGCACAATCAAAACGTAAAAGCCGAGCACTGTGGGCGGTAACACAATCGGCAGGGCCACGATGGCTTCGATGACAAATTTCCAACGCCATCGCGAAAAAGCAATCCAGTAAGCAAGCGGAAATCCCAGCACGACCAGAAGAGCCGTGACCGTGAGCGCCAGCCGGATGGTGAGCCAGAACGCCTGCCAATCCATAGGAAGAGTTTAACCTGCCTGAGCTTGCGCCTGACGCGGTGTGCGACGGCGTCGCGGAGCTTTGACGTTGGGGGGGAATCCACTTCGGCGCGGATGTTCCTGATCACAGGCGGAATGTTCACTCGTCACAGAACAAAAATCGCATAGTCGTTAGGATTACCCGCGCCGGATCAGGTATGGAACTTCAGGAAGCAATGGAAATCGTGCGCAAGCTTGCGGATGGCCTGCACCCGGAGACCGGTCAGTCATTGCCGAACGAATCGTTATATCAAAATCCCCAGGTCGTGCGCGCTCTTCAGCACGCTGTCGATGCCCTGGAGATTCAGGACCACAAACGCAGGACCCGGAATTCGTTGCCTCAGAACGCGGGCAAACCGTGGATCGAAGAAGAAGATGCTCGACTCTCGGAGGAACTGCGACGCGGAACCAGCCTGCAGGAGATCGCGATTTCCCACAACCGAAGGGTTGGATCAATCGTGGCGCGAATCATGCGCCTCCGACAGAAGGAATTTGCGGGCCACAAACGGAGCATCGCGTGATCGCGCGGGTAAGGAATGGGTGTGTCGTAGTTTTGTCCGCCATATATATGTGTGCGGCGGGATTCGGCCAACGAACGGATCAGGGCGTCGGATCAGCTCGCATCCGCAAAGCCGCTCGCCAACAATCGCAGAAACGGGCCAGGACAATGCCGGGAGCGAATGCGGCAGACCTTCGCGGAAGAGCCATTGCGCAAAAAATCAAAATGCGGGTCGCCGAGTCGGCGGCTGCATTCGGATCGGGCGCGGGCTGGAATTCGCTGGGACCTATGCCGCTTCCCTCCGATGCGAGCGGCATCGGTTTGCAGGACTACAACTGGGTGTCAGGCCGGGCCAGTGCGGTTGTGATTGATCCGAATGATGGAACCGGGAACACAGTCTTTGCGGGTGGAGCGTACGGCGGGTTGTGGAAATCCATCAATGCGGGCACGGCAAGCCCAAGTCCGGGTGCCGTCATTTGGATGCCTTTGACTGACGACCAGGCGACATTGGCTGTTGGAGCCGTAGCCGTGCAGCCGCAAACCTCGAATCCAGACCCGAACAAGAGCGTCGTGTTGCTTGGAACGGGAGAGACCAACAGTTCAGCGGATTCGTACTACGGGCTGGGAATTCTTCGCTCTGGCGATGGCGGGCAGAGTTGGACGCTCAAATCTCAGGACGCGAGCGGACTGCATCCATTTGCGGGACTCGGATTCAGCCAAATTTCATTCAGCACCGCTAATACAAATTTGGTCGTTGCGGCGGCAGGGTCAGCTTCAGAAGGAATTATTGAAGGGTTGGAGACTCCTGCAGCCGTTAATCGTGGACTCTACTATTCGACGGACGCAGGCATTTCATGGCACCTGGCGACTGCAACTGATTCAGGCGTGAGCATCGGTTCTGCCTCGGTAACATCCGTTGTATATAACGCGGCTGCAGGAAAGTTTTTCGCGGCAATTCGATTCCATGGCTTTTACTCCTCATCAGATGGAATCAGTTGGACCAGGCTGGCCATTCAGCCCGGAAGTGGACTGAGTGCTGCTGCCTGTCCTGCGCAAGCCTTTCAGCCTAGCGGATGCTCGATCTATCGTGGGCAGATTGCGGTTGTTCCGAGTCGTCCAGGTCCGTCGAACATGGGCGAAATGTATGTGTGGTACGTGGACGGGAATGAACTAGATCAAGGAATTTGGAAGACTACCAGCGCCGGCGCTTCGTGGGTGCAGGTCAATGACTCCGGAATTACGAACTGCGGTGACCTTTCAGGCGGCTGCGGAACCGAGCAGGGTACAGACAGTCTGACACTTGCGGCGGTCCCCAACGGAACCGCAACCGACATTTATGCCGGAGCGCTCAATCTGTACAAGTGCACGATTACCAATGCCGTACCGAATTGCAGCGGCACTGGCCACAACACTTTCATGAACCTTACTCATGTCTATGGGTGCAGCGATATTGCAAAGGTGCATCCGGGGCAACATGCGATTGATTTCTTGGTTAGTGGTGGAACGGCGTTGATTTATTTTGCGAATGATGGCGGGATTTATCGGGCACTCGATGGATTCACGGGCTTGATCACCGGCAGTTGTGGGCTGAGCAATCAGTTCGACAGTCTGAATGCAACACTTGGACCACTTACGCAGTTTGTGTCGATGGCCCAGTCGGGGACGGATTCAAATCTTGTATTTGGCGGCACTCAGGAGAATGGAGCACCGGCGACCGGGTTTTCACAGGGCGGCGGCAATTGGGTCAACGTGAGCGCGGGCGATGTAGGATCAACCGCAATCAACCCGAGTAATGACAACGAATGGCTACTGGCAACGCCACCCGATTCGGTTTCTGGAGTGAACGTGCTTCGTTGTATGAATGGAATCAACTGTCATTCGCAGGATTTCGCCAACGATCAGATTGCCGACGGCAACTCGGTAGGCGGGGACACCGGTCCTTTCGATCTCCCATTAATTTTCGATCCGGCGGGTTCAAACACGCTTCTGATAGGGACTTGCAAGATATGGCGAGGAAGTTCCGGGGGCGGAAATTTCTCAGTTCTGAGCCCAGATTTTGAAACTGGCGGTACCGGACTGTGCAGTGGAGGCGAAACGAATTCAGTGCGGACAATCGCCGCCGGCGGACCGGTTGACTCGAACAGCTACTCGCAAGTGATTTATGCGGGGACCAACGGGGATGGGCCGCTGGTTTCGGTGTCACCGGCGGGGGGCCAGGTGTGGGTTACAACGAATTCCGATGGCGGCCCGAGCGCATGGACGAACCGCACTTCCGCGATCAATTCGCAAGGATTTCCGGTTTCCGCAATCGCTATCGATATCTCAGATCGCAGCGGGCAGACCGCTTACGTCGGCATCATGGGGTTCCACACTTCGCATGCGTGGAAGACGATCGACGCAGGGGCTTCGTGGATTGACTTCACCTCAAACCTGCCGGATGCTCCCGTGGATTCGATCGCGATAGATTCCGGGCCGTCGGCTAATAGCGGAACAATTTATGTTGGCACCGACATAGGAGTTTTCGCCAGCGGAACCGGCGCGGCCAATTGGAGCGAGGTGGCCCCCGCTGCCGGACCTGGGTTTCTGCCTAATGTAGCTGTTACTGCGCTACAGATTTTCAATTCTGGCGGATTAAAGTTGCTGCGGGCGGCGACTTTCGGTCGCGGGATCTGGGAATGGAACCTGGTCACGACGCCCGATTTCCAACTGAGCATCGGAAACAACCCCCAGACGATCTTTGCCGGACAAACGGCCAGTTATGCGGGCACCATATTCGCGCGGAACAGCTACGGCAGCAGCGCGATCCTAAGTTGCGTGGCAGGAAGCACGCCCACTCCTCAGGCCTGCTCTGCAAATCCGGCGTCGATCACACCCCTTCCTCAAGGATCGGCGTTCATGATTAACGCCAGTGGTGGCGCGGGAGATTACTTGTTCAACTTGCAGGCGGTCGGGACCGATTCTGCAAAGATCACACACAATGTCCCGGTGGCTTTGCATGTCGTCGATTTCACCTTGTCCGCGCCGTCACCGGCTTCGGTGAATGTGGCTCCCGGAACGGATAGCGCTCCGGTTTCTCTGGTAGTTTCAGGGGCGGGAGCGTTCAGCGGGTCGGTGACGCTCTCCTGTTCAGGACTGCCCTCGGGCACGGCATGCCAGTTTCAACCCTCCAATATCGTTGCGCCGACAAGTTCCATTCCGGTTTCGATTGCAATGACCATAACCACATCAATCACCAGTCCACCGGGCACCTACCAGATCATGATCAGCGCAACCAGCCCGGGAGGAACAACCAAGACCCAACTACTGATTTTGAGCGTGAACTTCGTCCCAGACTACATTCTGGCAATCACGAACCCGTCGCTTACGGCTCACGTGAATTCGCCTGCCACATTCGACGGAACCCTGACCTCAGTGAGCGGTTACAACAGCGCGGTCGCGCTCAGCTGCGGAAGCGGAGCTCCGCCGAGTTGTGTGGTGAATCCGCCGACTGCCACGCCGTCCGACACTGGCACTCCTTTTAGCCTGACCGTGAGCAGTGGAACGTCGCAGGCTTATGGGTTTAATGTGAACGCCATTGGCAGCGACGCGTTAGTTGTTTCGCATTCAGTGCCTGTTGCGTTCACAGCCTTGCCCAGTCAGAGCTTCGACTTTACGCTTTCAATTACGCCGCCCAGCATGTCCATTCGATCGGGCCAAACCGCAACCTATTCTCTGGATGTTGCACCCACGTCGGGCGTGTTCCCCAGCAACGTGACTTTCGCATGCGCCGACCCTCCTGCATTGACGACTTGTGCTTTCAATCCTTCTCAAGTACAGGCGGGAAGTGGTGACTCAGTGATCACGGTAACGGTACTTACTACGGCGCCTACGCCCGCAACTAAAACGAGCACGACCTGGCTGATATCCCTGCCGATGATGGGAATGTTCTGGATGTGGAGGCGTCAACCGCGCGCGAAGAAACGGAATCGCTACTTATTCTTAACCATGCTACTCATGCTCGGAAGTTTCTCGTGTGGCGGAGGACTCCAAGGCAATGGAAGCATTGTAGGAAATGGCAGCCCGGGAACTCCGCCAGGAAGTTATAACCTCAAGATCAGCGTTGCCGCCGCTTCGGTGACTCACAGCACGCAGGTGAACCTTACGGTCACGCAATAATTTGGATAGATCGTCAGCGCAGCCTATTCCAGGATCTTGCGCGAGACCTCGGTCACTAACCTCCGGGGTGACAACCTCAGCGATTCGGTAAGCAGCCAATTCCGGAAACCGGAAATGACCAATGGCTTGCCTTTCATCAGCCCGCGATATCCATCTCTGGCGACAGTAGCGGCGTTCATGGGGCGAAGGCGCCGAAAAAGCGTAGTCTCTTCGGTCCCGGCGATTTTCTGAAAATTGGTGTCGGTGGCGCCCGGACAAAGGCAGGTAACGCTCACTCCCGTTCCTCGCACCTCACTGGCTATGGCCTCAGAAAAGGAAATTACATAGGCTTTGGTCGCGTAATACACGGCCATGGTGGGGCCAGGCTGAAATCCAGCGGTTGACGCTACGTTGAGGATCTTTCCTGATTTGCGCTCGAGCATTGGGTTCACGAAGAGCCTGGTCAGGTGCGTCAGCGCCACAATGTTGAGTTGAATCTGTCCCAGACTGTCTTCGACGGAGACTGCCGAAAATGCTCCGAGCTTCCCGAAGCCTGCGTTATTAACAAGGACATCAATTCCGATATTCTCCCGCCACAGTTGATCGAAGAGAAACTGCGGAGCCGAGCTCGCCGCAAGATCTAATGGAAAGCATTTCGCGTTGATTCCAAATTGCTGCTGCAATTCGTTTGCGAATTGCGCCAGCCGACTTGCGTCTCTTGCCACGAGCACAAGATCGTATTGATCGGCTGCGAAGAGTTTCGCCAGCTCGCGGCCAATTCCCAGCGATGCTCCGGTAATCAAAGCGTTCTTTCTGGCTTTAGGCATAGAGCAGATTCTAATCAACCAGGTTGCCGCGGTGGGGCGAACCAAATCCGACACTGTGGCGGGCCGGTTCCCGTTGGCTACGATTTACTAATGTCGTTTTGTGCGGATGCGGTTGACTTCAAGGCCAATGTCGGGCCGCGTCGCCGTCAACACCCGCGATATACTCTGCGCTCGCTGGCCTACGTAAAGCTCGACCAAGGCAACGGCGGTATTGTGCGTGATCTCACCGAAACCGGTGTCGCCATTCAGGCTGTCGCTGCGATGCAGCCCGGGCAAGAGGTGAACCTGCGCTTCGATCTGCTGTCGCCTCGAGTCCGGGTGGAGACTCGCGGCCGAGTCGCATGGGCAGATGCGAATGGCCAGAGCGGAATTGAATTCGATGCTCTGCCGCCGCGCATGCGGCGCGCCATGCGTGACTGGCTTTTTCTCCAGATGCTGTCTTCTGCGGCAATTTCCGGACGCGACACAATTTTTGGATTGCCGGATCCACAGTTGATGCTTTCGCCGGAACCGCCGCGGCCGGC
>DATJHT010000001.1:0-19675 GCA_035493765.1 Terriglobales bacterium | reverse complement strand
GGCAAGAATAAGCTCCTCGCCCGCTATTTGTAGAGCAAAGCGTCTTGGGTCTTCAGATAGTGGTGCAGTGCTGCACCACTGCCGGTCTTCATATTCTATTGGACCGAGTTCGGAACTCTGGTGCTATCATGAGCTTACTGCCGTTTTGAGCGGGAGTAGTTCAGCGGTAGAACGCCAGCTTCCCAAGCTGGATGTCACGGGTTCGATCCCCGTCTCCCGCTCCAAGCATTCCGGAGCCGCGAAACTGTTGTCAATCCACTTCAGGCGGCTTCCCGGAGCAACAGGTCGCACAACGTTCGCTTCAGTTCTTCACGGCATTCCAAATCCTTTACGTGTGGGAGAGCACGTATGGCCGCACAAAGAACGTTGATAAATTCGCTGTTACTTAGCACCTCGTAATTAATCTCTGGCGAGAACAGAGCAGGATTGCGGATGGGAAACTGCAGGAGCTTTCCAGCTGACATACTCGAATCAACCTTCCTTCTAAGCTAGCGCTTGAACGGTATTCGTCTTTTATTCGCCATCATTGTAAAGCATGGCCAACTTAGACGCCAGTGCCAAGTTTTGAACAGGCGGATTTCAGGTCGAACCCCCAGGATACTCAATGCACTGTCTCACACCTACCTTCGATTAGGCCGTTTGCTTTCACCCAGTATTTACCAACCCTTAATTTCCCGCTAACTACCTAGACACAGCTGCGCTGATAACTTCTCTCGTCGGGTACGGCCACAGTGGCTCCAAGCTGTGAGGTCGGTCCGAGAGTCCACAGAAAAGAAAAGGTGATTAACCATGAAGCACAACGCGTTGCTTTGTCTTGCCTTGGCCCTGATATCCGCCACTGCTTTCGCCGCTGAAGGCCCGGTCCCCAGCGGCGTACGACACTTGGACCACGTATTCGTGATCGTGATGGAAAATCACGGGTACTCCCAAATCATCGGAAATCCGGACGCTCCCTTTGCAAACTTGTATTCAAAGCAGGCAAATTCTGCGCTGAATTATTTCGCCGTAGGACACCCGAGTTCGACCAACTATTTGGAGATTGTTGGCGGTTCAAACTTCGGTGTGCGCAGCGACAACAATCCTGATTGGCACAATGCGACCTGCATGACCAATCTTTCGACCGGGTTGATCGCGACAGATTTCCCATCGAGCCCGAATGTTTGTCCGATTGCAGGCACCGGCACCGACGCCGAGACTCCGGCGATTGACCTAACCAACGAATGCCCGAGCCCCGATACAACTGATCCCTGTCCGCCCGGCCTTATTGATATTGACGGCTTGACCTCCATCAAGGCTGCGCCGGGAACGACTGGCAAGACCATTGCCGATCAACTCGCGGAGCACAATCGCACGTGGAAGAGCTATCAGGAGAGCCTGCCGCCGCAGGGCGCCGACGGCGTTAACTACAGCGACGGATTTTTTACCGATGCGAGCGATATCCCTTCGGTTCTGCCGGACCAGGCGCCCACATCCTCCAGCCTGGTGAAGCTTTATGCTGCCAAGCACAACCCTTTCGTTTATTTCCGCAGCATCCAGGAAGGCGAAAATCCGAACTCCAGCCTGAAAAATGTGAAGGGATTCGAAGGAGACGGTGGATTGTTCGAAGACCTGGAGTCCGGGCGCGTGCCAAACTTTTCTCTCATTGCACCCAATCAGTGCAATGATCAGCACGGACGCGGAAATGCCGGTCCTCAGTGCGATTTTGATCCCACCGACAACGGCATGCAGGCTGGACTGAATCCGGCGTCAATCTACCTGGGCGATCTCACGCTGCGCAACATTGTCAAAGCGATTCACGCTTCCCCGGCGTGGAAGCAAGGCCGAAATGCAATCGTGGTGGTCTGGGACGAAAACGATTACAGCTTCGTGCCCAACGTAAATAAGGTGCCTGCAATTGTGGATACGAACTTTGGCCCGCATGGAGTTTCAAGCTCAAAGCGCTACAGCCACTTCTCATTACTCAAGACGATTGAAGGTGGACTGGGGCTGCCTTGCTTGAATCATGCGTGCGATGAAGACGTGAAGGTCATGTCGGATTTGTTCAAGTCAAACTAAAAGTGATTTGTTTTTTTTGCCCCGGCTTTCATCACTGGCCGGGGCTTTTTCTGTTGCAACCTGAACCAACGGTTTTGACCGCCCGCCAGATCGTGGGCCTTACTGGATGTTACCCTCAAACTAGATGCCTCTGGTCATTCGCAGATCAAAGATCCACGCCGACGGCGTTTATACAACTACGCCTATCAAGAAACGCGCCTTGGTTGCGGAATATACGGGACCGCGGCTGACGAATGACGGCGCAGATACAATCTATGAGTATTCTCCGCGAACATATCTTTTCGGGCTAGTGGATGGGGAGCACGTTATTGACGGCGATGGAATAGCGGCTTTTATCAATCATTCCTGCAATCCCAATTGCGAAGCTGACGAAGTGCGCGGGCGCGTGATCTTACGGGCCATCCGCGACATCGCCCCCGGAGAGGAACTCGCCTATGACTACAACCTGTACGATGGCGACCTGGACGATTCGGCAATTTGCTTGTGCGGTGCCAAGCGCTGTCGTGGCAGCATGTATGCGCCCAAGGAACTGCTTCGGAGAAAAAAACTGGCCAAGAAGAAAGCGGAGGCGAAGCCTGGTTAAGCGATCCGTTGATCGGGAGCTCCGGATGAGGCAATCAAGGTGAGGTCCGTATTTTCTCCATGGGAGTCTCTGCGAACTTGCTGACCATTCTTGGGTGACGGTTGCACCGTGAGCGCAGCATTCAGGAAGGATTCGGCCCAGACTTGCACGTTGTGTGTACGCACGATGTCGCGCAGCAGACGCATTCGGGAGCGCTTTTCCTCGACCGGCATAACGCAGGCGCGGTGAATGGCTTCTGCGACCCCCGCCAAATCATTCGGATTCACCACGAGTGCGCCATGCTGCAGCTCTGCAGCAGCGCCGGTGAACGCACTGATTACCACTACCCCTGTTTCCTCGACCTGGGCGGCGCAGAATTCCTTGGCAACCAGATTCATCCCATCTTTCAATGAAGTCACAAGCGCGATATCAGCCGCGCGATAGTAAGTTACGAGCTGCTTGCGCGTGAGATTGCGGTGCATATAGTGGATCGGTACCCAACCGCTTTCGGTGAATTCGCCGTTAATCTGGCTAACCAGTAACTCAACCTCCCGGCGCAATTCTTTGTAGTTGGGAATCTCTTCGCGGCTCGGCACGACGACCTGCAGCAGCGTCACCCGATGACGCAGTTCGGGAAACCGGCGCAGCAGAATTCTGAATGCCTTCAGTCGCTCGGGGATGCCTTTGGTGTAGTCCAGCCGGTCCACCCCAAGCACGAGGAACTTGTTGCCAAGTTCATGACGGAACTGGTTTGCTGCGACTTCCACTTCGCGGCTGGCAGCGTGATTGGCAAATTCTTCGAAGGCGATACTAATCGGAAAGGTGCCGACTCTGGTGCGCCGGTCGTCCAATTCGATGCTATTGAACAATTCCTCTCGAGAAGTAACGGCTTCGGGAAGAATCCGCTCCAGGCAGCTCACAAAATTGTAACGGTCGCGATCAGTCTGAAAGCCGAGCAAGTCGTACTGCAACAAAGCACGAAGGATCTGTTTGCTCCATGGCAGTTTTTCGAAGATGTCGGGCGCGGGAAACGGAATATGCAAGAAGAAACTGGCACGGCCGGTGCTGCTGGCCTCGCGCAAATACCGCCCCATCAGCATCAGATGATAATCATGAGCCCAGACCAGGTCTTTCCCATTGGCCGCTTCGGCGGTAGCTTGTGCGAACCGGCGATTGACGCGCTGGTAAACCTCCCAATACTCGGGATCAAAATTGCAGCGAGAGGGCATGTCGTGGAACAAGGGCCAGATGATCTCGTTGGCGAAACCGGAATAAAATTTCGAGATCTCATCGCGCGAAAGCGGAACCGGTTTAAAGCTGTAGGAATGGCCTCGTGCGGCCTTCTGTAAAACACCGTTAGCAGATGCAGTATCGGCGGCTCCGCCCCATCCGATCCAGATGCCATGGCTGTACCGCCAAATACTGTCGAGAGCAGTAGCCAGTCCTCCCGCACTGCGAGACAGTCGGGGATTACCGGCGCGGTACTTCACCTCCACCGGCAGGCGGTTAGAAACTGTGATCAGCCGGCCTTCCAGAACTTTCATATTCCTGCTCCGCAGGCAGCGAGCCACTCACGCAGGAAATATCCGAGTTCATCGGGTGGCCGCAACCACACGTCAGCCATGGTCGGCCGCGGCTCGGGACGTACCAGAACCGCGAGTCCGTGACCTTTGATGGCACGAAAAGCATTTTCGTCGGTCTGATCATCGCCCAGATACGCCGCGGCTGCCCCAGCGCCGACCTCCGCTAATATGGTGCTCACAGCGTCACCTTTATTCTTCGAAGCCGCGCGGAGCTCTAGACCGCCGTCAAAGGGCAACAGTTGAAGCCCGTATTCAGCTGCCAACGGCCCACACAGCTTTCGCACTTTTCCCTCGATGGTAATTTGTTCTTCCGCAGCCAGACCACGCCAGTGAATTGCAATTGCGCCAGGCTTGGATTCCATGCGCGCCGCGAGCCCGGCAGAACAAAGTGCACGATTCGCAGCTTGTAGCCCTGCTCGCTGCCGGGGCGGAGGCGATTCGATCTCATAAGATCCATCGGGATAAAGCCGCTCTGCGCCATGGCTTCCCCAAATTTCAGGATGGGGATGAATGCCGCTCAGAAACAGAAGTTCTGTGGCGGCTCGGCCACTAATTAGAACAACACGGGTGTTGCAGCCCATTATTTTCGAGACAGTTTCAGGAATCTCGCGATAAGGAAATGCGCGGCTGCGATCTGGGGTGAAGGGAGCCAGAGTTCCGTCATAATCGAGCATGAGCAAACGTTTCTCAGCTCGCCGAAGCTGGTCGAAAAATGGCGCACACACATCGAGATGTTCCGCTGCTTTCACCAACATGCCTCTGTTGTCCTAAAAATGCGGGCGGCTATTTCGGTACAACCAGGTCACCCGAAAACGGTTCGAATGCGCGGGGCAACTTCGCGAACCTGACATTTAATCCGCAAGCCAGACGATGGGCGAGTGAAAAGCTTATGGCGCCGCAAACTGATCGCAAGTGCTTACGCGCCTCGATCACGACCCGGAGTCTAGCATGTAAGCCCGAGGAAAACTCAGTTGAAAGTACATTCAAACCCGTCCAGCAGTTTTGAGGCACAATCTATCGGCGGTCGAGGTCCGACGCAATCGTCGTACAAGACAAACTATTGTCCTTTCCACAGGTTTGGTGCCCATCGAGTGAACCAGCAGAGAAGATTGGTTGCCATCGCTATGGTTCTGGTTGCCTGACTAAGTCCAGCGGAACCAACGGAGAGCGAGGAAAAATGAAATTCCTCCCCAAAGGCCGAGCACCAGCAAACGACCACTTTGCGAGGCCAGAGTCGAGCCTTCAAGAATAGTTGCGCGCAACGCATCATTCAATGCGGTGAGCGGAAGCGCTTTAATGAAAGGCTGGACGGCCCCCGGGAAGCGTTCATACGAAAAAAATACACCGGAGAAAATCCACATCGGCATCATCACAAGATTGATCAGTCCGCTTACGCTTTCGATTTTCCGTGCCCGGCTCGCGGTCAGAAGACCGAGACCGCCGAAAGCAATGGCTCCGACGGCGCCGATCAATAAAATGCTCAGCAATGCGCCCATGACTCGGATATGAAACATCAGCACGCCGAAGCCCAATAGCAGGCAAACTTCAATCACCATCAGGATCAGGCGGCTGCTGGCCAGCGCCAACAGAAAGTCGCCCCGGCGCAAGGGAGTGGCGACGAAGCGCTTCAACAATTTCCGCTGGCGCATGTCTACCAGCGCAAAGCCGATTCCCCACATTCCCGAATTCATCAGGTTCATCCCCAGCAATCCGGGAATCAGAAAATCGATGTACCGGGAGCCGGGCTCGCTCGAAGTGAAGGTGCGCGTCGCCACCACGTCTTTACGCCCGGCCGCGGACTGAAGCGCCTGATCTACCTCGGCGTGTGACAGCACGCTTTCAGGTCTTGCCGGGTCGAAGTCATATTGAACTTGCCCAGGTGCAAGCGGCTCTACCAGAAGGTCGTATTTTCCTAGTCGAAGTCCGTCTTTTGCTCGCGCTTCATCGACAATTTCGACGTGAATGGATGCGTGTTCAGGAGAATTTTGAACCAAGGACAAAACATTCCGCGCTTCAGGCCCGGCAACAATGGCAATCGTTGTCTTGTCGGCCGGCTTGTTACGAAATGCGAATCCCAGTCCCAGTGCGAGAAGCAGCGGAAACACGAAGATCCAAAAGGCAACTTCCCTTTCTCTGGCCAATTCCAGCATGCGCGCGCGCAGCAGGTAACGGAACCCGGCCGACCGGCCGTTACGGCGGGCGGTTACCGGCGTCTTCTGAAACGTCTCCGGCGACGGATTTTGTTGCGCGATGCTCATGATTACCCGTTATTCCTCACGCAAGTGCCGGCCTGTCAGGTTCACGAATACGTCTTCAAGACTGGCCTGACGCGTGGTTAAGTGTTCAAGTTCCGCCGAGTGCTGGTCAACCCTTTCGAGCAGCGCGGGGATGGTGCGGTGCGGTTCGCGCACGCTCAGGCTTACCATGCCATCGTCATTTCTCACTGACTCCACACCGGGGAGCGACTGCCATGCGGCATTGTCTCCATCGAAGTCGCCGGAAAGCGCAAATTCGACTACGTGGTGGCCACCAAGTTTTGCGATCAGCTCGGCAGGACTTCCTTCGGCGATTATCTGACCGTGATCGACGATTGCTATGCGGTCACAAAGTCGTTCAGCCTCATCCATATAATGCGTGGTCAACAGAACCGTACCACCACCCTGCTGAAAAGTCCGAATGATGTCCCAGAGCTGTCGCCGGCTTTGCGGGTCAAGCCCCGTCGTCGGCTCATCGAGGAACAATATTCTCGGAGATGCGACCAGCGCGGTTGCGACCGCGAGGCGCTGCTTTTGTCCGCCAGAAAGGTCTCCGACCTGAGCATCGGCTTTTTCGTTCAACTGTAGTGCGGTAAGAACTTCTTCAGCAGGACGCGGCGCGCGATAGAAACTGGCAAACAGGTCAATCGTTTCGCGGACGGTCAGCTTTTCAGAAAGTCGCGTTTCCTGAAGCGATATGCCAATCTGCTCGCGGATTTCGCGCGCTTGCGATTTCCAGCTCCGGTCGAGAATTGTCACGTGACCGGATGTAGGCTCAAGCAGGCCTTCGAGGATCTCTATTGTCGTCGTCTTGCCAGCGCCGTTGGGGCCCAGCAGACCGAAGCATTCGCCAGCTTGAATCTCGAGACTCAGTCCTCGCACGGCTTCGACCTTGACCTTACCGGAATAGGTCTTGCGCAGGTCGCGGCACTCGATGACGGCGGACATTGCGTCATTCTACTGGACGACGAAGGCACCCGGATATCGGTCTCTCTGAAGATCGCGACAGTACATTTGGCATGTTGGCCGCAACGCGGTAACCTAGATTGCAAATCCATAAAGTTCTGCCGGGCTTTGATGAAGCACGTGCCTCGTTACCGCTCTCAACCCGCTCCCAGGAGAACGAACATGCTGCGCAAGACTGCCCTTGTTTTCATTGTTTTTCTTTGCTTCGGACCTTTGGGGCTGGCTCAGTCAACTCGCCATTTTATTTTTCATTATGCGTTCACTGTAAAGGACGTTCCAGCGGGCGAACGCCTGCGGGTGTGGTTTCCCGAAGCGCATACAGATTCCTATCAGGAGGTACGCGTAGTTTCTTCTAAAGGCGATTTGGAACTTAAGAAGAACCATGAATCGCGCTTCGGAAATGAGATGTACTACGCGGAAGCCGGCAAAGCGAAATCGGGCGATCTGCATTTCGAGGTTGTGTACGACGTAGTGCGGCATGAGCATGTAACCCTCGGACTCAACCGGCCACGGCTGGAAAACGCGTCTTTGAGCAGGAAGGAAACCAAGAAATTTCTCGGAGCAGACAAACTGGTTCCGATCACTGGACTGCCCGCCGAATTGGCGGCCAAGGTAACCGCGGGCAAGACTTCGCAACTCGAGAAAGCGCGTGCCATTTACGACTATGTTTTCGACAACATGAGATATGACAAAACCGGGACAGGGTGGGGCCGGGGCGACGTTCTCTATGCCTGCGATGCGAAGAAAGGAAACTGCACAGATTTCCATTCTCTGTTTATCTCGATGGCGCGTTCGCAAGGAATTCCAGCCCAATTCGAGATCGGCTTCCCATTGCCGGCAGACAAGGCGTCGGCGGATATTGTCGGATACCACTGCTGGGCAGAATTTTTTGATCCGCAGCGGGGCTGGATTCCGGTTGACATTTCGGAAGCCTGGAAAAATCCGGTCAAGAAGGATTACTTCTTCGGCGCCCACGATGCCAATCGGATCGAGTTCAGCGTGGGACGTGACCTGAAATTAAGCCCCTCACAACAGGGCGAACCACTCAACTACTTTGTCTATCCCTACGTTGAAATTGGCGGCAAGCAGTATTCGAATGTTTCTCTGGCGTTCTCCTTCGCCGACGCAGGTGAGTCACAGGCGGCAAATGTCACACATTAATATTTCTTCCTAATTTATTGAGGGCAAAGGATAATATACACATTTAATAATGAATCAAAGTGTTCTCGATGAACTGTTAACAGAGTGTTACAATCACCGTGGCTCAGAACGAGCGCTGCAACTGGCTAACTGCTGTCTCCACTCTGAATGGGAACCACTAGCACACAAGAGACGACTACCGCTAAAGCTGTTGACCAGCAGGTCAGGCTGGTTTTTGATCGAATGAACCGGCAGATCGGTCGCGTAGCGAAGGACAGGAAGCCGGAGAACGTTCACCGGTTTCGGACTAACAGCCGGCGGGTGGAAGTACTGATTGACCAATTATCTCCGGAGAACGGAAACAAACGGAAGCTGCTCAACCGACTCTCTAAGCTGAGAAGAAAAGCCGGCAAAGTTAGGGACTTGGATGTGCAGATTGCGTTTCTCAAAGAATTGAAAATTCCTGATCGCCAGAACCATCGCGCGGAACTTCTGAACGCGCTGGCAAAAGATCAGGAGAGGCGATCAAAGAGACTGGGCAGGAGCTTCGATGCAGAAGACGTACAGAAATTGCGCAAACGGTTGCGCAAAGCCCAACGGGAAATCACTCTGAACGGGATTGATCCGCTGAAGCTGGCCTTCACTCACCTGCCTAAACCGGGCAATGCACCCCTTATCGAAAAAGTACTTCATGCGTGCCGAATATCTGCCAAGCAGGCGCGTTATATTGCTGAGCTCGATTCGGAATCTCCAAAGGCAAAAAAGTTCGTCGAAGAATTAAAGAAGGCCCAGGACGAAATCGGTCACTGGCACGACGTCTTGAAGTTGACTGAACGCGCAGAAAAATCATTTGGCGGAGTACGCCAGTCCTCGTTGGTGTCGGCGCTGCAGAATATCAGTCGAGCCAGATTCCGCCGTGCCAGCAACGCGCTGCAGAGTGCTTTACGGACCGTCTCTGAACTTGATCAACATATTCGGCCATCGGCCGAATCCAGGCCGCAGCCCGCGCCCGCCAGCATGCGCGTTGCCGCTTAACCAGACCGCGCCCTATTCTCACTCTTCGCTGTACACTGTTGCTGAATGCCAACCTTCGCTGCCGTTGACATTGGATCGAACTCCGTCCGGCTGAAGATTTCCCGACTGGTCGCTCACCGGCTGGTTGAAATTCACGAAGACCGCGAGGTCACGCGTCTCGGCGAATCGGTGTTTCGAAGCGGATTCCTTTCTCCCGAAGCTATCGCCCTGACAGTCAAAGTCCTGCGACGTTTTCACCGGGCTGCTCAACGGGCCGGAGCCGATTCGGCGCGCGTGGTCGCCACCAGCGCACTCCGTGATGCCCGCAACTCCCGTGCATTCCTGGAGTGGGTTCGATCGGCAACCGGATGGACAGTCGAAATTATTTCCGGCGTGGAAGAAGCTCGACTCATACATCTTGGGCTCACATCGGCGCTCCGCGTGAATTCCTCTCCGGTGTTGATGATTGATCTAGGCGGCGGAAGCTGTGAGCTCACGGTTTCGAAAAAGGGACACATTCAGGAAACTGTGAGCCTGCCGCTGGGCGCAGTCCGGCTCACCAATGATTTTTTGCATCATGATCCGCCACGAAAATCTGAGTTGCGGCAACTCCGCAGCCTGGTGGCACGAGAAATCGGAAGAATCGCAGAGCGCATCAGCCGGGCCCGCCCGAAAGTGGTGATCGCCACGTCCGGCACAGCAGAGGCACTGGCCGCCGTTTGCCATGCGCTGTATCGCACCAAGAGCCAGCGGGCGATGACGGTCACGCATCCCCAAATGCGGCGGATTGACAAGATGCTGAGCCGGTTGTCCCTCGACGATAGAAAAAAAGTAACGGGAATCGGTCCGCGACGCGCGGAGATCATTATTGCGGGGGCGGCAGTATTTGCCGGATTGCTCGATCGTTGCAGGCTTGGCGGGTTTCGCTACTCGCCACTGGGACTTCGCGACGGACTGCTCGAGCAAATGTCGGCAGAGTATGATCGGGCGACGCGATCGGGGCGGCAGATCGAATCGGAGCGACAGGACTCCATTTTGTCCGCGGTCGACCACTATCGCGTCAATCTCGACCACGCAACCCGGGTGCGCGACTCCGCATTGCAGCTGTTCTCGGAGCTACGGCGCATCCATCGCCTGCCCCCGGAATATAAAGAGTGGATTGCCGCCGCCGCAATGCTTTGCGAAGTAGGAGATTACGTGAACCGTACCGGGCGACATCGTCACACTTATTACATCATTTCGCATTCAGAGATTCTGGGATACACGCTGCAGCAGAGAAAGCTAATCGCAGCGATCGCGCGCTATCTGGGAAAATCCCGGCCATCGCTGGGAGATGGGCCGATCAAAACTTTGCCACCTTCCGACCAGAAGCATATCGCCAAGGCTTCCCTGCTCCTACGGCTTGCTTGGGCGCTAAACTTGGGACGCAGTGGCTCTCTGAAGACCGTTCGCGTCCGAACTCATGAAGCTTCTGTGGCCCTGACCCTGGTTCCGAAACCTCCCATGAGCGTGGATCTCGAATTGTGGGCAGTGGAAAAAGAGCAGGCTTATTTTCGCGCGGTCTTCGGCTGTGATCTTTCTGCGGCCGTCGCAGCAGCGGCCTGAATCGCCCGCGCCATCTTGGGAGTAAGAAACCAGTTCAGCCGCGCGGCATGCCGCACTGTTTCCACCCGGGCCGCCCCGCCTTTCTTGAATTCAATCAATGCTTCGCTGCCTGATTTTGTAATGATCCGAGCCAGAAATTCTGTGATGCTGGGATTATGACCGACCACCATGATGGCTTCCTGTTTGGCATATTTCTCGAGCATGCGGCGAAAATCTGCGAAGGAGGCTTCGGGCCGCATCGCCGCATCAAGTTGCAACTTGCCTTCATAGCCCAGTTCATTCCCGATCAGCGAAGCGGTCTGTGTCGCGCGTTTTAGAGGGCTGGAAATAATCACCTCAGGCTGCACGTTGAGGGCGGCCAGCGCCCGCCCGACAACTCCGCATTGCTCGATGCCGTCCGCATCAAGCGGTCGCTTCTCGTCTTTTTTGGGACTGCTGAGGCTCTCTCCAGCGCTGGCATGGCGCACCAAATAGATAATCATGAAACCCTACGTTCCTTTCGCGGCGTCGCACGCTGCGACTTAGGTTCGGATACCGCCGGGATCGCCTCTATCGTTTGTTTCCCTTCCGCCAGTGATAACAGAAAATCCTGAGCGCTGAAGCCAGGGACTGGCGGCTTGCGCTTCCCGGCAGCCTGCCACGCTCGAACATAAGAACCGTCTTTGCGCAGCACCCGGGCTTTGATGGTATCCGCGAGATACGCGTCCAAGATTTCGTGCCGGATTCGGTTCCGCAACATCGGATCCTTCACCGGAAACATAACTTCGACCCGCTCATATAGATTGCGGGGCATCCAGTCGGCGCTCGACAGGTAAGCCTCTTCCTCTCCGCCATTGGCGAAGTAAAACACGCGGCTGTGTTCCAGGAACCTTCCCACGACGCTACGCACACGGATACGGTCGCTGACGCCACGAATTCCTGGTCGCAGGGCACACATCCCGCGAACCAGCAGATCGATTTCAACGCCGGCCTGTGACGCACGATAAAGAGCGGCGATTACGTTCTTGTCGAGCAAGGCGTTCATCTTCGCGATGATATGAGCTGGGCGGCCCAAACGCGCGTGATCGGCCTCACGGGCAATAAGATCCAGGCTATGCTCGGCAATATTCACCGGGGAAACCATGAGAGGCCCGTAGCTGGAGTGCTCGGCATAGGCGGTGAGGAAACTGAATACGTCGTGTACGGCGCCTGTGATTTCCGGGTCCACCGTCATCAGGCTCAGATCGGTGTAAAACCGAGCGGTGGAGGAGTTGTAATTGCCTGTGCCTAAATGTGCATAGCGACGGGAAACGCCGTCAGGGTCCCTTCGCACCAGCAGTGAAAGTTTGCAGTGCGTCTTCAACCCTACCAGGCCATGAAATACCTGTACCCCTGCGTCCTCGAGGGCCCGTGCCCAGCGGATGTTCGAGGCTTCGTCGAACCGGGCCTTGAGTTCCACGACTGCCGTGACTTCCTTTTTTGCGGCTGCTGCTATTAATGCACGCACAATGGCAGAATTCTCACTGGTGCGATAGAGGGTCTGCTTGATCGAAAGCACATTCGGATCTTCGCCTGCTGACTCGATGAATGAGACCACCGCGTCGAAAGAATCAAAGGGATGATGCAGCAAAACATCGTGGCGGCGAAGCTCTTCGAATAGATCCTGCGACTTGGCAGTCAGCCGCAGTTCGCGCGGGACAAAAGGCTTGTACTTAAGGTCAGGGCGATCAGTCTGTTCGTAGATATTAAACAGCCGGGAAAGATTAACCGGACCGTCCATGCGGAAAACTTGCCAGGGCTCCAAACCAAAATTACTGCGCAGTCGTTCGGTGATTTCAGGATCAGCGTCGGCTTCGATTTCCATGCGCACGGCGTCGCCTTTGCGGCGGTTGTGCAGTTCGGTGCGGACCGATTCGAGCAAATTACGCGATTCCTCTTCTGCCAGATACAGATTGCTGTTGCGAGTAACTCGAAAAGCGGCAGAGGAAATAATTTCGTAGCCGTTGTACATGCGCGAAGCGTGAAAGGCGACGAGGTCAGCAAGGAAGATAAAGTCCGCCGTCCCCTCAGAAGGGAGCCGCACCAGCCGAGGCAACGCACGGGGGACGGTAATGACCCCGGTATACGTCAGCGAGGAGCGGCGGCGACGACGCAGAAGGAACGCAACGCATAATGCTTTATTAATGACCCGCGGAAAAGGATGGGCCGGGTCAACTGTAACTGGCGTGAGCAGCAAATCAAGTTCGCGCTCGCAATAATCCTGAACGAAAGCACGAGCGGTATCGTCCAACTCGTGCAAGCCGAGTACGCGAATTCCCTTCTCCGAAAGCTGCGGCCGTATCTGCTCGTTCCAGCACTGGTATTGATCGGCGACGAACTGATGCAGTTCGTCTGAGATGAGGTCGCGTTCTTCGATCAGGGTCAAACCGTCTGGACCGGCTTCGGTATAGCCGTCTTCAATCTGCTGCACCAGACCGGCGATCCGCACCTCGAAAAATTCGTCAAGATTGCTGGCACTAATTGAAAGGAACTTCAGGCGTTCGAGTGCCGGATTGTTTTCGTCCTGCGCTTCTTCAAGCACGCGGCGGTTGAATTGCAACCAGGAAAGCTCGCGGTTGATGTAGTAGGCCGGGTTGTCAACCGTGGCGCGTGCCATGCTGGGATGAAAGGAAAAACGGCAGAATACGGCAGGCCTTCAACCTCAGAACGCCCTGCCAGAACCCCATTATAAAGCAGAGGGTTCCACCCGAATCTCACTGTGAATGTAGCGGACAAATGTTAAAGGAAGATGAAAAGCAGGGGCTAGGTCCGGGTATTAGCGGGTGGGCTCAAACTGGGCTAATGACTCTCATCCAGCCGGGCGATTTCTTGTGAAAACAGAGGATTCGCGGGAAACTCGTCACGTAACGACGCCAGAAGCTCGCGGGCATGTTTCTTATCATGATCGCGAACATACGCGATCGCGAGCAGAATATTGGCGAAGGGGGCAAGATAGTGTCCGCGGTCGGCGACCAGCTTCAGTTCTTTGACACCTTCCTGCTTGTCTCCGGAGATGCCGCCCAGCCGCACCAGCCATCGGACCGGAGCCGCCATGCTCCCTATGAGATATTTGCTGATACCTCCGGCAATGTGAGCATCGTAGTTGGTGGGATCGACTGCCAGGGTCTGGTCGGCCCACCCGGCCGCCTCTTTGGTGTAGTGCAACGATGCCAGGTTGCGTTTCTCGATCAACGCCGCATAGTCCGCCTGAAGGCCATTGACCAGCGTGAGTGAAAAAAGCGCTTCTTCATCCTTTGAGTTTTTCAAGAGACGGGCTCGGGCAATTTTTTCGGCTCGATCAAGAGCGGCTTGAAACTGTTCACGAGTGGCAGGATCGGGGTTCAATTTAGGACGATTCTCGAAGCGCTTATCAAGTTCAAAAAACTGACTTTCCAACACGCCCAGACGGTGGAACTCAGAAAACAATAGTCCTGCAGCATCAGCGGTGGGCCCCATGGGATCGTCGGGATGGCTCTTCTCCCATGCGGCAAAAATTCCGTGCGCCTGGGCAAAGTCCAGGTTATAGAGAAGTTGGAATCCATGATCGAGAGGAGGAAGCGAGAACGAAAGATCCGAGGCATCACCTGCAAAGCATGCTGATGACAGCAGCAAGACTGCGGACCCGATGATCATCATCTTTCGCGGCATTTGAAATCCGATATGCAACAAGCTCCGGGGCCGTACAAGTATAGATGCGTTCTGTTCCGGCACAACGTTGTATTCCTGTCAAAGAGTTGTAACCCTGGTGCAATGCGTCTGCCACAACCGGCCAGGGTCTTTTCGGTAATCGATAGACTCAAGAGCGGCACGCCGCTTGCTATATACGCCAAAGCCGGTTCAGCACGTATAATTTCGCCACCTCTCAATGCCTCTCATCTCAGGAACCAAGCTCGGCCCCTATGAAGTTGTTAATGCTATCGGTGCAGGCGGCATGGGGGAGGTTTATCGCGCCAAAGACACCCGTCTAGGGAGAAGCGTAGCAATTAAGGTGCTGCCCGAATCTTTCGCGCGCGACAACGACCGGCTTCTGCGGTTCGAGCAAGAGGCGCGAGCAGTAGCCGCCCTCAATCATCCCAACATTCTGGCTATCCACGATATCGGAGAGCAGAATGGCGCTCCCTATCTGGTGTCGGAATTGCTCGAAGGTGAAAGCCTTCGGGTAGAAGTGGAACAGGGGCGACTGGGGACGCGAAAATCCGTCGATTACGCCGTACAGATTGCGCAGGGATTGGCGGCCGCTCACGAGAAAAATATCGTCCATCGGGATCTGAAACCGGACAACATCTTCATCACTAAAGATGGCCGCGTTAAGATTCTCGATTTTGGCCTGGCAAAACTCACTGCTGCCGGGGAGTTGCCGGAATCAGCGACGCTGACCAGCGCCGCGACCGAACCGGGAAAAGTGATGGGCACGGTCGGGTATATGGCGCCCGAGCAAGTACGCGGCGCAGCAGTGGACAATCGGACAGATATTTTTTCCCTGGGAGCAGTGTTGTACGAGATGGTCTCGGGAAAGCAAGCTTTTCGACGCGACACGGCAGCCGAGACGATGACGGCGATCCTTAAAGAGGATCCGTCCGAGCTTGACGAAGCGACACAGCCGGTATCGCCTGGAATCCAGCGAATCGTTTCACGTTGTCTGGAGAAAAAACCGGAGCAACGATTTCAATCGGCGAAAGATTTGGCTTTTGCGCTCGAGGCGATTACGGGAACGGGCACAAAATCGGCCGCGAACCACGCAATTGTCGAAGCGGAAAAACCACGATCGTTGCGGACATGGATATTACCCGCAATTGGAATTCTACTGGCACTAGTTCTGGGAGCAGCCATCGGCTGGCTGTCACGGCCGGCGCACTCTGTGGTTGCGCCCTTCAGGCAAGCATCATTTCATCGTGGCGAAGTCATTCGGGCGCGCTTTGCACCGGATGGTGAAACATTGGTCTATTCGGCGAAGCTGGACGGCGGTCCGGTAGACACTTACGTATTGCGAAAAGACTATCCCGAACCGGTAGCTGCAGGATTGAAGGGCGCTATTGTGGAAGCGGTGTCGCGGCAGGGTCAATTGGCCGTGCTGGTGAACCCGCATTATTTCGCACATAAAACCTGGCAGGGAACGCTGGCAACGACGCCCATGGGCGGCAGCGCACCCCGCGAAATTATGGAACATGTTTCGGAAGTGGACTGGGGCCCCGACGGAAATCAGATGGCCGTGATCGATCAGCCCCGGCCCGGTTGGCGACTGCAATATCCCATTGGCAAGGTTTTGTGGGAGGGCGAGAACTGGATCAGCGATGTACGGGTTTCGCCCGATGGAGCCAAAGTTGCGTATTTCAGGCACCCGCCGAATGTTGACGATCGCGGAGACGTTATGGTCATCGAGAGCGGCGCGAAGCCGCGGGCGATCTCGACGGATTGGGAATCGCTGGCAGGTTTGGCGTGGAGCCCGTCTGGAACTGAGATTTGGTTTTCGGCGTCTGGAACCGGGCAGCAATATTGCATCCACGCGGTTGACCTCGGCGGCAAAGAACGCACCGCTCACTGCGGCGCTGCGCCCACGGTCATTCAGGATTTTGCTGAAAGCGGACGGGCCCTGGTGATGGCCCAGCAGTCGCGGGTTTCGATGGCTGCCATTGGGCACGGCGCGAATGAAGAAAAAGATCTCACCTGGCTCGACTTTGCCTACAACCCCCGATTGTCCGCCGACGGCAATGAAATTCTTTTCACCGACCAGACCGGGCAGAGCGGCCCCCAGTACAACGTGTACGTCAGAAAACGGGACGGGTCACCCGCGGTGCGAATCGGGGAAAACGGATTCGGAGCGGACATCTCTTCGGACGGACGCTTCGCCTTGCTGGTGAAAGCCGATGATCCGCAAATGCGCGTGCAGATCGTACCGGTAGGACCGGGCGACAAGAGCGTTTTGCACTGGGATGGCGTGCAGCCCATCTGGGCAGAATGGTTTCGGGACGGAGAGCACATCTTGCTTGCGGCCAGCAGCCCTCCGGGACATCCTGTCGGCCTTTACCTGACGGACCGGAAAGGAACTCAGCCAAAGGAAATTGCAGAAGGTGCTCTCGGTCGAGCGGGCCCATCGCCTGATGGAGCATGGGCGATTTACCAACGTGGCGCGAAAACGCTTTTGCAACCGATTGCCGGCGGCAGCCCCAAAGAGTTGACCAATATCTCAGCTGCGCAAATACCGATTGCGTGGGGAACTGACGCGGATCATTTATTTTTGCAGGAGAATCAGCAGAACGAGGTTCGAATCGGAAGGCTGGACCTGAAAACCGGAAAAATCGAGCCGTGGCAAGTAATCAGGCCCAAAGATCAGATCGGACTGCGAGCGAACAACAATCCGATAGCGATCACTCCGGATGGAAAATGGATGGCCTACGCCTACGGGAACGAATTGGACCAGCTGTATGTGACCGATGGGTTGAAATAAATTTCGTTGACCCCACTCCCCTCCGTTTGACCATGTTCTTGCCCCTCTGCTAAGGTCAAACGTTTCCTTTGCTATGCTCTTATGGGCGGGAAATTTTTTTCGGACCAGAGTCTGACATCACTGAAAATTGCTTCCTTGCAACGCGGCCTGCCCTGAGCGAAGTCCAAGGGCGTGTTCACGCACACGATCCGAGTAGGAAACAGAATCGAGTCTCCAATTTATGGCTCTTAAATTTCGCGGAGTTGATTTCATCGAATTCGACACGCTGCTCAACGACGACGAACGCCTGGTCCGCGACACGGCCCGTAAATTCATCGAAGACAATCTCATCCCGATCATCGAAGAATGCAACCGCGCCGGCCGCTTTCCGCGCGAACTGGTCGGACCGATGGGAGAACTCGGCTTTTTCGGCGCGAGCCTGAAAGGTTACGGCTGCGCAGGGATGTCGAACGTCGAGTACGGCCTGGTCACCCAGGAATTGGAACGCGGCGACTCCGGAGTGCGGTCGTTCGTGAGCGTGCAGTCCGCGCTGGTGATGTATCCCATTCATGCGTTCGGCAGCGACGAGCAAAAACAAACCTGGCTTCCGGCCATGCAGAAAGGCGAAAAGCTAGGCTGCTTCGGATTGACTGAACCTGACTTCGGATCCAACCCCGGCGGCATGAGGACCCGCGCGCGCAAGGCCGGTAATGAATACGTGCTGAACGGCGAGAAGATGTGGATTACCTCGGGATCAATCGCCGACGTAGCGGTGATCTGGGCAAAGACGGATGACTCAAATGACGCCGATTCTATTCGTGGATTTCTGGTTGAGACCGACCGCCCCGGTTTCCGCGCCGAAGACATTCACGGTAAGTGGTCACTCCGGGCGTCGGTGACGTCTTCCCTGTCGATGCAAGATGTACACATCCCTGCGTCGAACCTCCTGCCGAAATCTGGCGGCCTCAAATCGCCTTTGATGTGCCTGAATCAGGCACGCTACGGAATTGCCTGGGGAGCGATTGGTGCGGCCATGGCCTGCTACGATTGCGCACTCCAATATTCACAATTCCGCAAGCAGTTCCACAATGAGCCCATCGCGTCACGCCAACTGGTGCAGGAAAAACTGGCATGGATGATCAGCGAGATCACCAAGGCACAACTATTGGTTCTGCAAGTGGGACGCCTCAAAGATCAGGAAAAAGTTAAGCACCAGCACATTTCCATGGCGAAGCGAAACAATGTCTGGATGGCCCTCGAATGTGCCCGGCTGTCACGCGATATCCTCGGCGCCAATGGCGTCGCCGACGAATATCCCATCATGCGTCACATGATGAATCTCGAGTCAGTGAAGACTTACGAGGGCACGCACGATATCCATACCCTGATCATTGGGCAGAGTGTGACCGGGATAGATGCGTTTTGAACGAAGCAGTTAGCGCGGCCGGTAAAACTCCCTCCTTCGCCCGGCTGAAGGAGGTGAAAGTAAGCGCCTGGCAATGTGCTTCTTTGCCCGAGCGCCTGCTTGATTTCGCCCCATCGGCATCTTATGATTTTTAGAATGTCTCATTTTGCCAGGGTCGCGTGTGTAGTGTGTCTGCTCTCTTGCGCGCCTCTCACTATAGCCGCTCAAACGAAGCCAGGTGCTGGAGCAGGCCCGGTCGCTGCCGCCGAAAAGGCGATTGACATGGCCGCTGCCGGTCGTTGTGCCGAGGCCATTCCCGAATTGCGCAAGGCGGTCCGGACAGTTACAAACAGCGACCTTAAGAAACTGGTCGGGCTCCATGGCCTGCGCTGCGCGATGATCCGCAACATGCCTGTGGAAGCAGAAGACTTCCTGCAGGCTCTACGCCGGGACTTCCCTCACGATCCCGAAGTGCTTTACCAGGCCACTCACGCCTACGCGGACCTGTCGAATCGCGCGTCGGAGCAGCTTATGCGCGACGCTCCTTTCTCATACCACGCCCATGAACTGGCCGCCGAGCAACTGGAGCAGCAAGGAAAGTGGGATGAGGCGGTCGCCGAGTACAAAAAAATCCTCGAAATCAATTCC